>JAYUFI010000001.1:0-1060 GCA_043738805.1 Planctomycetaceae bacterium
CGGCCACCGAAAGTCACGCCCGGCGCATCGACGAAATTGCCGCCGCCAACAGTACTCACCACCAACAGCCGATCGGTCCCCGCAGGGACGGAAAACCCCGTAATCGTCGCCGTCGTGTTCGACCCAGAGTTTTCAATGACAGACTGCGACGTTCCCAACAGACTGACCGTCAGCAACGCCCGCTCCTCCAGTGACTCCGCGCGACTAATCGCTCGGCTGACTGGTCCCACACCAAACCCCGTCCGCCGGCTCGACACCGGTTTTCGAGCCCAACCACGGCCAGAACGACGAGTCATCAACGCGGGCAACTGACGCAACCAAGATGTTAACAACATGAGGGGTATCTCCAAAAAGTAGTCGTTAGGAATTCAGAATCAGAAATCAGGTAAGTCAGGAGGATTCGTTTAATCGCACGTCGCAGGCACGCGCGTTTTGAGTGGAGTAGTTGTGTCGGACGCTCGCTGCCGCTTACAAAGACGTTCGCGCAAGCATCAACATGAATCCCAATAAACGAAAACAAATGGCTCATCTCCGGCCCTCCACAAAACGGAGGTTGTCGGGCACCGACGAGAGTGATTCATCCGGCAGGATGAATGAGTTGGCGATCAGCTTGGATTGGTCGTTGATCACGTCGGGGCAGCGCGAGTTGGGCAGCACAGTGACGGCGAAAATTTCTTGCACGCCGTCGTCGAACTTCAGCCACGCCACCGTTTCGCCAGTGGCCATGTCGATCACCCACACGCCGCACACACGCTCGGACAGCGGTCGCTCGGCGATCGGGATGCCGCTGAAGACGGCGGACTCGCGGACTTGCGAGAGACCGATGAAGGCATATCGGCCATGAAAATCGACGCCGCGTGTGAAGCCGGGAAGCGAGGCCATCGGCTCGTAACGAGCGGCTTGCAAATCCACTTTTCCGAACGAGCCTGTGCCCGATTCGCACAGCCACAGTTGGTTGTTGAAGATTCGCGGCGAATGCGGCATCGAGAGTCCACGCAACAGGACTTCGTTGCTGCCGGTCTCCATCAACAAGCCGCCACTGCGTTTGTTGGCACGCCAT
>JAYUFI010000002.1:0-1060 GCA_043738805.1 Planctomycetaceae bacterium
TCGTAAGGCAGCTCGCCCTGCTTGGACCAGCTCTTCAGATCGAGTCCGTGTGCCGAGCGAATCGCCACGTCGATCGGGTTCGCATAGCCCGACTCGAACTCGGCATTGATCGCGGCCAGCAATCGCACTTCATCCGACGGTTGACCATCGAGTCCGATCATCCCTTCGACTTGGATGGTTCCTTCGGTCAGCGTGCCGGTCTTGTCGGAGCAGAGCACATCCATGCTGCCGAAGTTCTCGATCGACGCCAGCCGCCGCACGATGACGTGTTGCTCGGCCATGCGTCGCGCGCCGTGAGCCAGATTCACGCTGATGATCGCCGGCAACAATTGCGGCGTCAGACCGACCGCCAACGCCAGCGAAAACAAAAACGCTTCGAGCCACGGCCGGTGCAACGACACATTCACGACGAAAATGCTGACGATTAGTAACAGCGTCAGTTCCATCAGAAAATAGCCGAACCGCTGCACACCCAGCTCGAACTCCGTTTGCGGCGGACGCCACTTCAGCCTCTGCGAGATATGACCGAACTCAGTTTCGTGACCGGTGTGGACGACGATCGCTCGCCCGCTTCCGCTTTCAACATGCGTTCCACAGAACAGCGAGTTCGTCCGCTGAGCCAGCGGCGAATCGACCGGCAACTCACCGACCAACTTGTTGACCGGAAACGTTTCGCCGGTCAGTGTCGCTTCGTTGACGAAGAGATCGTCCGATTCCAACAACCGACAATCGGCCGGAATGTTCGCACCGGCGGAAAGTTGCAAGACGTCTCCCGCGACCAACTCGGAAGCCGGCACTTCGATCTCCCGACCGTCGCGCCACACGGACGAACGGCTTTGTACCATCGCCAGCAGCTTCTCAAGAATCCGTGACGCTCCGTGTTCTTGCCACATTCCCAGCGCGGTGCTCACGACAATGATCACCAGAATCATTGTCGCCTCGGTCGCTTCATGAACCGCGAACGACAGCCCGGCCGAGAAGATCAACAGCAGCGTGATCGGGCTGCGTAGCTGTGACCAGATCGCTCGCCACCAGGTCGATTCACGCTGCATTTCGATGG
>JAYUFI010000003.1:0-20861 GCA_043738805.1 Planctomycetaceae bacterium
AGCTCATGACGTCGCAGTCATCAAGATTAATGCTCAAAACCTGTCGCCGATCGCGCTGTCGGATTCCAACACAGTGCAATTGGGGCAAGCGGTGCGAGCGTTTGGATTCCCGTTTTCCGACGTGCTCGGCAACAACTTGAAAGTGACTGCCGGTTCGGTCTCTGGTTTGAATCAAGTGGCCGGGAGCCGTGTCTTTCAAGTCGATGCCGCCATCAATCCGGGCAACAGCGGCGGGCCGCTCGTGAATGAGTTCGGTGACGTAGTCGGTGTGACGAGCGCTAAGCTCACCGGCGATGTGGTCTCGACCGTCGGATTTGCGCAGCCGATCAACGACGTCAAAGCATTGTTGGAACAAGCCGGCGTCCGCATCGTTGCCGGTACGGCTCAGCAAAAAATGGAAGGCCCGGCGCTGGCTCAAAAGGTCAGCCCTGCAGTCGCGCTCGTGCATGTCACTGCCGGTGCGAGTGCTAATCGGACCACATTGGCCTACGAAGCGTCGTTCTCGACAACTCAGCGTCCGGTTGCCGGTCGCTTCTTGCGATTGTCATTGCCGAATTTCGGCCGAGGGGCGGGGCTGATCACGATTGATGAGTTCGGCGAGATCATCAGCATGACCGGTGAAGAGCAGCTTCCGATGCTCATGGGGCCGGTGGGGCAACTGGCGATCATGCCGCTCAACGCGGGAGGCCAAGCGACATGGGGCCGCAAATCGCCGACGAACATCACTCGCATTGAACAAGATCCGAACGATCCGCTGGCACGGCTGCGCGGTCGCGGCATCCGACGTCCGTTCGGACCACCGATCGGCAACGCACCGAAAGGAATTGTCTATCCAGCAGAAGAGACGACCGTCTTCACGTTGGGACAACCGACCGCCGACGTCATGCCGATCAAGAAGGCTTACGAACTGAAGACGCTCGACAACTCCGCCGCGCCGTACATGCACCTCAAAGGGGAAGGAACTTGGAAGTTTAACAGCAAAGAGAGCGTGCCGTTCTCAGCCGAGGTGAAGTTTGAACTCGCTCGAAACATCGACAACGCGACGATCCGCGTCCCCTTCGAGATGCAGTTCATCTACACCGATCCGCAGATCATCGCGGCGGAGCGTAAGGTCAGCGAAGAGCAGATGGCCGCGTCACGCAATCAGCAAACGCAGAAAGCCGTTGAAGAACTCGACAAGCTGGCCAAGCCGCACAAAGCGAAACTCGTCCGCCGATTCGCTCCGATCACGACCGCCACCGTTCAGGCCGTGCAACTGACACCAGACGGAAAACGCGCGCTCGTCTCAACGACGGAAGGCCCGGTCTTGATGTTCGATGCCACGCAGGACGAACCGATCGGTAAGCTCGAAGGACTGAAGCAGAACATTCAATTCCTCAATGTCTCCTCGGACGGCAAGCTGGCGTGCGCAAGCACACTGACGGAAACCTGCGTCTGGAATCTCGATACTCAGAAAGTCGTTCTGCAACCGAAGATCGACCGCTTTCCGCCGAGCTGCATGACCTTCTCTGCCGACAATCGACGTGTCTATTTCGGCTTCATCTTCATTCGCTTTCAGGGTTGGGATTTGGCCTCTGGCAAGATGTTGAAGGAATGGCAACCTCAACGTGGCAACTCGAAGGCCGTCATGCTGTCCGATGACGGCAAGACATTGATCGCCACTGATAGCCAGGAGTTGTTCCACTACGAAGCGAGCACCGGCAAGCTGACGAAGTCTGAACCGTTAGCTCCCGGTGGAGGGGGCTATTATTACGCTCGCCTGACAGCCGAAGGTCGCCGGGGAGTTTTCGTGAAAGGCCATGCCAGCCTCGATGTGATCTCGCTGAACGAGCCGACCAAACCGACCAACATTGCTGTCCGACCGGCCCCCAGCAACAACAGCTTTGCGATCTCGGCCAACGGCAAACGAGTCGCCGTGATGGATCAGTCGAACAAACAGGTCGTCGTTTGGGACACCGACAAGAATCAGCTCATCGACCAATGGCCGGTGGATACAATCGCCGCGCAAACCGTCGCTCTCTCTGCTGATGGCAAGTTCCTGCTGACCTGCGGCTATCACAAAGTTTTGCAACTTTGGGAAATGACGGAATAAGGCTGTCGTTTTCAGCGTTTCCCTCGTCTTGTGGCAAATCAGGGATTTTGGGACATTCCCGCCCCTGCCGGGATGTCTGGTCGCCAGCGAAGAGAGGGAACTCATGCGACGGCTGTTTGCGATGGTGTTTGGCGCGCTGCTGGGAGCAGCGGCGATGTTCATGGCGTTTAAGTTTCACGTGATCCGGACCAAGGACGATTGGGTCTTTGTGCCCAAGCCGACTGCCGTGCTCGTGGATGCTTACGTCGATGTCCGCGAATGGACCACCGCCGAATGGACGAAGCATCCGCAATTGGTGAAGGCTCTGATTCTGACTGGCCGCGCTGACTTGGTTCGTAAGTCGGTCACCGCGCGCTGGAAAGACAAAATCTTCGGCGAGCAAAACAACGCAACCGAAGACGATCGCAAGCCCGATGACACGACTTTGGATTTGCCCTTCTCTGTCGAGCGGCAGTAATGATGACGAATTACTGCCACGTCAGCCGCGCAAACGGTTGTCGACGAGAGTCGGCAACACTTCGCAGCGGCGGCGCGTCGATCGTAGGACGGGCACTCCTGCCCGCCTCGAACTTGCCCGTCTCGAACGCCACGACGGGCCAGAGTGCCCGTCCTACTGATGCGACATACTTTGGCATCTGCGTTGTCATCGCATTACTGCTACCGATTGCCGGATGTCGCACTGCGAAGCCGGAAGTCGCTCGACTACCGGTGAAGCATTCGGTGCGATCCGAACAACTTCAAGTCATCAGCGATATCGAACTGAAGAAAGATCACGAACTCATTCAAGACTTGATTCAGCTTCGGCAAGACGTGGCCAAAGAGTTACAACTGCCGCTCGAAGGCCGCGATGTCGTGGTGTATGTCTTCGGCGACAAGACGCGCTATCAGCAATATCTCAACGCGACGTATCCTGGTTTGCCGCCACGTCGCGCGTACTTTGTCGGCACTCCGAAAGAACTCGCGGTTTACACCTTCTGGGGCACGAGCATTCAAGAAGATTTGCGGCACGAGTTCACTCACGGGCTGTTGCACGCACAGTTGAAAGAAGTGCCACTCTGGCTGGACGAAGGGCTCGCCGAATACTTCGAGGTGCCGCGAGCGACTCCGAACGCGATGCACCGCGATTATCCTCGACAGCTCAGCACAGCGATCTCAAACGGCTGGCAGCCGGACCTCGAACGGCTGGAGTCGCTACAAGAAGTGGCTCAGATGCAGCGTGCGGATTATCAAGAGTCTTGGGCTTGGGTGCATTTCTTGTTGCACGGCTCTGAGGATTCCAAGCAGGTTCTGCTCGATTACCTCCAAGAGCTGCGCGACAACCCGCATCCGCAATCACTGAGTGCTCGCCTTGATGAAACATTGCCTCACGTCCGATCGCGATATCTCACCTACGTCTCGTCTCTGAATTCGATTCAACCAGTCAGCCATCAACGCTGAAAATCGATTCGTAGGACGGGCACTCCTGCCCGCCGAGAGTCCGTTGTTGCCGATGACGGGCAAGAGTGCCCATCCTACAAAAGCGTGGGATTGCTCTGGAACAGATTCTAAGCATCGCGTCGCAGATAGCCGGCCGACGAATCAAAGTATTTGCGGCGGCGACGCTGCTTCTCCGGAGCCGGAGTTGTTGCTTGTTGCAGGTCGGCAAGATTGGCCGCACAAACCCGGCAGCCAACCGTTTCTAAATGAAAACGGACATAGTCCTGCGGTCCAGTGTCGAGCACTTCCAACAAGAAGCTGCCTAACTGGCTGCGAGTCGGGCAACTCAATCGTTCGCGCCGCCAAACTTCGCCGACGGTGAAGCCGCCTTGGTCACGTTCGCGAGCGAGAACCGCGAGTTCTCGACATAGCGGTTCCGATTCTCGCAACGAATGTTCGATCACAGCCATGCGTGCGGACGGCAATTGCTCGTCCAGATAAGCCAGCAATTCTTCGCGGCTGAATGAGGTTGAAGACATGCGGAACTCCGATTCGCGAGCATTCTGTAGGCAAAGCAGTATGCCGACTGATCGCGACTAACGGAACGCCTCCACAATCACCAACAAACCTAGCTATCTCGCTCGGCGGCGGAGCTTGGCGAGACGGCGTTGCCAAGTGGAAACGTTGACGGACTCACGTAGCCAGCGAGGGCCAGTGGACCAAGCTTGAGCAGTAATCCCACTCAAGACGGTGGCGGCCATTGCTGCGAGCTTGGGTCCGGATTCTGGTCGCGGGGTGAATTGATTGCGTGAACTGTTCGTCCAGAAATCGGGAGCTTGCCAACCGGCGTCGTTGGCCCAACCGCTGAGGACTGCATGCACAGCATCGCTTGGAACGGGGCTCGCAAGTGAGTGCTCGTCGTCGTCCTTGCGATTTCCACTGTCGTTGTCTGAGTCGCTCATCATGCCGTCGAAGGGAGAAGTCGGCTCGAAGTCGGATGACGGCTCCTCCGCCGAGGGAGCGGCTGGGCGATCGGCGTCGGACATCGGCATCGGGGCCGGTTTCGTCGAACGGTCTTCGACCATCGGCGTTGTCGGCTGCTCAGCACCGATTTGTTTTTCGGCACCGATCGGCAGAACGAGGTCCGAGGCTTCGCGTTCAAACAGCGCGTTGACGATGTCGTCAATCGCCGCATCGGGTGTCGGAATCAGCACGCCATCTGGCCGAGCCGGTTTCTCGATTGTGGTGGTTGCTTTGGCCATCTTGGTGATGGGCAACAACGGAGCCTTGTCAAAAAGGTTGTCTGTTGAAATGTTCGTAAGTGGCGTGATCGTGATTGTTGGTTTCGTGTCGATCGGAAACGGCGCGTTCGGCGATGCCGAGAAGGCGACGATGAGATCTGCTTGGCGAGTATTCGTTGTGATGAGGCTCGATCGCACGGCAGCAGCGAGTTCACGCGCGGAGTTCACGTGAACGTCCGATAAGATCAAATTGCCAGGGCCGGTGAACTGAAAGACCTGATCGACCGCCGAGCCATCGATCACGCTTTGACCGTCGATCGCTCCTCGGATGGTCAACGTGTCTGTCACAGTGAATCCGTTACCGATGACATTGACGCTACCGGCAGGAAGTGTGATCGAGTCTGCTCCGACCAGAGCGTTCGCCTCTTCGATCGCCGCTCGCAATGTCGTGACGCCGTTGGCGTCGGCAGCGATGCCGTCGCCGGGATTCGCGTCGTGTGAATCGCCGAAGCTGTTGACGAAGAACGCGGAGAGCAAACGACGCGGCTCGAATGACTCGGCGAAGAAGCCGAATCTCTGTCGGCGACGTTGCGCCGGTCGCCACTTTTTGCAGAACACAACCACGAAATTCCAGCAGGCTCGAATCGGCATCATGCCTCCCTCTGGCGGATGCAGTCGCCGGCGAAAACTGTCGAACGCACGCGGAAACGTGGGTCGGCGGAATGCTGGCTTTTGAAATGCAGCTCGCTTGGCTTACAAGCTCACACTTCGTGAGATCGGCTCGCGACGGAGTTCAAATGCAGGCCAAGATTGCCGGTCGGGGAGATTGGCCGAACTTTGCCGGTTGTAGAGTCGCGTTTCGTGAGGTTCGTTAGCAAACAGATGGTTGGGACTCCGTCCCGATGCTCTTTGAAGAAGAGGCGGAGCGATGTTCAAATCTACCTGTGGAGAGGTCGGAACGGAGTCCCAACCTACGGCTGTCAGTCAATCGACAAATGAGATTACCGTGCGAGCGTTGGTCACTGGCGGTGGCGGGTTTCTTGGTCGGTACATCGTTGAGCAATTGATCGCTCGCGGTGATCGCGTGCGTGTCTTCAGTCGGCGACGTTATCGAGAACTCGATGAGCTCGGAGCGGAGTCACAGACTGGCGACCTGCAAGACGTCGCGGCTGTCGCGGCGGCGTGTGTTGACATGGACGTTGTCTTTCACGCGGCCGCGCTGCCTGGGATTTGGGGACCGTGGAAACTGTTTCATGGGGTCAACACGATCGGGACTCAGAACGTCATCGCAGCGTGTCGCCGACGCGGAGTCGGTCGCTTGATCTTCAGCAGTTCTCCAAGCGTGGTTTACGACGGCCACGATCACTGCGGTGCGGACGAATCATTGCCGTATGCCACGAAATTCTTGTGCCACTATCCGCGCAGCAAGGCGCTCGCCGAACAAGCGGTACTGGAGGCAAATGGCCGTGATGGGCTGGCGACGTGCGCGTTGCGGCCGCATTTGATTTGGGGGCCACGCGACACTCAGTTGATTCCGCGATTGATCGAGCGGGCTCAGCGAGGACAACTTCGGCGAGTGGGTGACGGTCAGAATTTGATCTCGATGGTCTATGTCGAAAACGCCGCACACGCTCATCTGCAAGCGGCTGATGCGTTGAATTTGTCTTCGCCGGTCGCGGGGCAAGCGTACTTCATCAATGAACCTGAGCCGGTCAATCTGTGGGACTGGATCAACACACTGCTCGGTCGCGCAGGATTGCCGCCGATCACGAAAAGCATCTCAACGCGCGCGGCGACAACGATCGGCGGAATGCTCGAAGCGTTTTATCGAGTCTGCCGAATTTCGTCCGAGCCGCGCATGACGCGGTTCCTCGCGTCGCAGTTAAGTCGCTCGCATTGGTATCGCGTTGATAAGGCTCAACACGATTTCGGATTTGCACCGCTGGTCTCGGTTGAAGAAGGGCTGCTCCGGTTGGAACCGGAGTTACGAAAGGTGGCGGCATCAACCCTCGGAGGGATTCGTTGAAGATTCATTGCCGTCTGAAGGCTGGCGTTTCCTGGCTCAACGTAGCGACATTGATGGCTCAAACTGAGCGTTGTCAGTGACGATTTTTCAACGCAAAGGTGCAAAGAATCACAAAGGTTCGCAAAGAATCATGGACGATCGACATCGAGATTCTCAAAATGAATTGAGAGGATCGGCTACCACAAATCTTTGCGAATCTTTGCGGACCTCCGCGCCTTTGCGTTGAAAACTGCTCCGTATGAGTGATGAGCCGTTTTCTGACTCTTTTGGAAAACAGTGGAACCGAAGCTAACATGCTTGCCGTCGCATGGGCCGCTTTTCGCCTCCTTGTTTTGTTTCTTCTGTTTCATTGCACAATCAACGCCTTGAGGTAAACGATGGCGACCAACGTGGCTGGAGCGGGTAAGTCTTCGCCGCAGGAGCCGGACCCTAAATCGAAGTCGGCGAGTACGGCGAAATCGGTGGCAGCGGATGGCAAGCCGCAAGGAGTTGACGGCAAGTCGGCCACCGCGAGTGGCAAATCAACGGCGGCAGGGGGAAAGACTGCTGAGCCGGATGTCGCGAAGGCGATTGCGAAATCGAAGGGCGGCTTCAATGAACTCAATGATCTGAAGAAGGTCGGGCGTTACGCGATCGTCAAGAAGATCGGGCAAGGAGGAATGGGCGCGGTCTTTCTCGCGACGGATACACAGCTCAAGCGGCAGGTGGCTTTGAAGGTCTTGCCGAAAGACAAAGCGGAAAACCCAACGTTGGTCAAACGGTTCAAAGCGGAAGCTCAAGCGGCTGCCGCGCTCAAACACGACAACATTGTGGCAATTCATGATGCGGGTGAAGCAGACGGTTTGTTGTATATTGCGTTGGAATACATCGAAGGGACCGACGCGCACTCGATCGTGGCCAAGCGCGGGCCGATGCCGATTAAGCGAGCGATGGAAGTGATTCGGCAAACGGCCGCCGCGTTGCAGCACGCTCACGAACAGAAGATCGTGCATCGCGATATCAAGCCCTCGAATCTGCTGGTCCGCAAAGATGGGCTCGTCAAATTGGCCGACATGGGTTTGGCTCGGTCGATTGATGAATCGGTGGAGACGAACATCACGCGCGCGGGGACGACGGTTGGCACGGTCGATTACATGTCGCCGGAACAAGCTCGTAACAGCAAGGCGGCGGACATTCGCAGCGACTTATATTCGCTCGGAGCGACGTGGTATCACCTGCTCGCTGGGCATCCGCCGTTTCCGGACGGGAGCATGTTGAACAAGCTGACGGCACACAGCACGAAGGCCCGCCCGGACATTCGTGACTTGAACGAAGCGGTGCCGGAAAATATCTCGGTGATGATCAAGCGGATGATGGCCGTGAACCCGGAAGACCGTTATCAGACTCCACAAGATTTGTTGGACGACTTGAGCAACGACAATCTGACACGCGGGCCGATGACGTTGAAAGATCTCGCGGCTCTGGCGGAAGAAGATGATGACGACGAAGAGGATCGGCACGCACCGAAAGCGGCTTACAAAAAGCCGGGGGCTCAAGAAGCGAAGCAATTGATGGCTCCGACGATGGAAGTGCCGGTCATGCCGAGTGCTTCTGCTGAAGCAAAGCCGGCGAGTGGCGTTGATGGCCGCTCATTGAAAACGTTGGGAATTGTTTTGGGGATCGCAGCAGTCGTTGGCGGGTTGTGGTATGTGGTGTCGGGGTTCGGTGACTCGACCGCCGTGAGGCCGGGACAAAATCCATTTGATCGTGAGACGGCAGCGAACAACGAACCGACGCTGATCGAGAATGATGCGACGGGAGGAGCTACGAAATCGGACGACACGAAGCCCGAACGTAAGGGACCGAAGTCGCTCTCGCCGCAGGGGACTGGAACAGCGTCCGCTTCGAAGAAGGAGCCGGACAAACCGGTCGCACCGCCCGCCGGTTCGTTGTATTTGCCGCCGATCTCGCCGCTTGGACGTGATGGTGAAGTGCGGTTGGTTTCTGAATGGATCACGGCCAACGGGACGCCGGTATCGAGCAACTTGAAGACGATCTTTGTCGGTGGCGGGACGAACGGATTGGAAAACGTCGCGACGCTGGATGAGGCGTTGCATCAGTTGCCCGATGCGGGAGGAGTTGTCGAACTGGCAACCGAAGGGCCGTTCTTTTTGACCCCAACGGAGTTGCTCAATAAAGCGACGATTGTGATTCGAGGAACGAATGCCGTGCGACCGTTGGTCGTGATGGTTGCGGACCCGGATCAGCCGTTCGACACGTTGCTGAAAGTTTCGAACGGCGCGCTGACACTCGAAGGTTTGCAAATCTTAGTTTACGCGCGGCAGTTCGCGACGAGCGATCCGCTGACGTTAGTCTCGGTACGTGGCGGTGATCTGGCGGCGGTCAATTGTTCGTTCACTCTCAAGGGGACGCGGCCCGGAAAGACGTTTGTGTTCGGGGCGGAAGGGAAAGTCGCTCGCGCGGAAGCGAAGGTGTCGCCACATTGTCGATTGCTCACGCGCGATTGCGTGATTCGCGGCGCGGCACTCGGAGCGTTTCAACTCGATCAAGCGCTGACCGACTTGGTCGCCAGCAATTGCCTCTTTGCAACCGGCTTTGCTCCGGTGCTGAGTCTGACAAATCATCAGCCGCTCGAAGAGGTCGATGCCGCAGCATCGAAGACAACGGCACCGAGCAGCACGAGCAAATCACCTGGCTCAAAGGGACCGTTGAAGCCGTCGGTTAGTCCAGCGTCGAAAGGTGCGACGCCGACGGTTCCGCGCAGCTTGAAGTTTTTGTCTTGCACAATTTTGGCGAACGGGACGGCGTTTGAATTGACCCCCGGTTCTGACCCGAAGCCGCCGCTAACCGAAGTGACGATGATCAACAGCGTGATCGCCGGGAACGCCGGGCCGCAAAACAGTCCCGTGTTGTTGGCCCTCCCCGGTTGGCCGCAGAACCCGTTGCCGAAGCCGGATCAAAACTTGTACGACAATTTGCGTTGGACGTTCGAGTCGTCGCTGATCTGCGGTTGGCAAAAGTTGATTTTGGAAGAGCCGGGCTCAACGTCGATCGTGCGCACTGGCGGCGATTGGAAACGCGATTGGCGCAATCAACCGATGCTGGATGAGTCGCAATTTCAAGCGAGCGGTTGGCCGAAGGCACCGTTGATGGATTTGGCCGTTGCTAAGGGAAGTGACTTCGCGGTGCCGAGTGACATCGGCGTGAAATCGACCGACGGACAACCGCTGGGATGCCCTGCGAACGATTTCCTCGAACCGACTCCGATCACGTTGGCTCGCAGCGAGGCACTCGCCGATCGGATGCGTCATCCCGTGCGCGGCTGGGAATCATTCACCGTCAACAAGATGATTCCGATTGACGCGAACACGCAAGACGTTGGGCAGATTCTCAACGCGGAAAGTTGGCCGACCGGGACACTCGTGATCGTCAGCGGAACCGGCAACGCGGAGATGTCTCCGGTTGAGGTGAAGGGGAAATCGCTGCGAATCGAATTCAAAAACACGGGCGAAGCGCCGCTCATTTTTAGTCCGCGCAAGTTGGCGAAGATGAAAGACGACGAAGCGATGTTCGTCGTTGAAGGAGGTTCGCTGGAGCTGGTGAATGGTCACTTCCGGTTTCCGAATTCATCCACACAACCGCTGCCACAATTTTTTCTCAGCGTGCATGACGGCGACTTTGCGTTGCACGGTTGCACGGTGATCGGTCAAACGTTGGAAGGGACGAGCAAGTACGTCGGCCTAATTCGCTGGAAGCGATTTGAGGCAGAATCGAAGAACCTCGCGCTGCCGTCTGAGCGAAACTCTGGATTGATCACTGACAGCGCGTTGCTGACAACCGGACGACTGCTCGATGCCGACATGCGGAACCGCACGCTGCTGCTGCGGAATAGCGTGTTCGCGTCGATCGGCGACATGTTCGACTTGAACGTGCAAGGTTTCGAGAAGCAGATCGGAGCGACTCTCGACGCTCGCTGGTGTACCTTCGGAGCGGGAGGTAAATATCTGTTTCAATTGCGCGGGACGAAAGACTCCGAACGCGCGGCTCAACCGTTTCACATGTTTTTGGAAAACTGCGCGATGCTGACGCTGACCGATCTTTCGGGAGCGACCGCCTCGCCGGTGTTGCTCTCTGTTCGAGACTATGTGTTGGCGAATCAGCAACTCGCGTGGTGGGATCATGGCAACGGCTATCAAATGCCTTGGTCGCAATTCGTGCGACCTGCCGATGCTCCGGCGAAAGGGACGCAGTCATTTGATGTGGATTGGAAAACTCTGTGGGGACCGGAGCGTGTCGTGCATTCGTTGACGACGAGCGGTGGCGTGCGGCTCGCGGCGAAACTGCCGCATCGTTCCAAGCTGGGAGCACGCGATTTCCAATTGGCCCGCGATAGCGCGGCAGCGACTTGGGGAACCGGCCTGACCGGCATCGGCGCGGACCTTGATCGCAAACCGAGTGGCATCACATCATCAATCAACCGCGCGTCGTCGAGTTCAACGAACGCCGCGAAGCTAGAATCAAAACCTGATCCAACCAAGACGCCGGTGAAGAAAGTAGAAACGCCGATGCCGAAGAAAACTCAGAAGTTCGATTTTTGAAACAAGTTCGTAGGACGGGCACTCCTGCCCGTCGCAAAACTGATGACGGGCAAGAGTGCCCGTCCTACATCACTGAGGAAATGTGACATGAATGTCGTTCGACGATTGGGGATGGTTTGTCTCGGCATCGCGTTGTTGGCGAGCGCTTCGTCAATCATCGCGGCGGACAAAGTGCTGACCGAAGAGGACTATTATCCGATCACCGCGTTTGCGATTCCGGATGACGTCGTGCTGGAAGCGGGCGGGGTTGAGTTGCTGCCGGATGGGAAGCTCGCGATCTCAACGCGGCGCGGCGACATCTATTTGCTCGATAAGCCGTTCTCGAAAACCGGCAAGGATGTGAAATTCACTCAGTTCGCGAGCGGCCTGCATGAGGTGCTCGGCATCGCGTATCGAGACGGTTGGATCTACGCGACGCATCGTCCGGAAGTCTCGCGATTGAAGGACATCGACGGAGACGGTCGAGCGGACGTCATCGAAACCGTCAGCGATGCGTGGGAGATCAACGGCGATTACCACGAGTATGCGTTCGGATCGAAGTTCGACAAGGAGGGCAACATCTGGGTTGTGCTCTGCTTGACCGGCTCGTTTGGCAGCGACAGCAAGTATCGCGGCTGGTGTTTGCGGATCACTCCCGACGGTCAAGCGATTCCGACCACGAGCGGCATTCGGTCGCCCGGCGGTATCGGGTTCAATCACGAAGGAGAGACGTTCTACACCGACAATCAAGGACCGTGGAACGGAGCCTGTGCGCTGAAGCATTTGCGGCCCGGCAAGTTTGTCGGACATCCCGGTGGCTTCAAATGGTTCGATCAGCCGGAAGTCAAAGCTGCACTCGGCACGCGACCGAAAGAACCGGAAAGCGGCAGCCGCATGATGGTCGAAGCGAAGAAGATTCCGGAACTCGAACCCCCCGCTTGTTACTTTCCCTATCCGAAGATGGGGAAGTCGGCGAGCGGCATCGTTTGCGACACGACGGGCAAATTCGGGCCGTTCGTCAATCAGTTGTTTGTCGGCGATCAATCCGACAGCACGGTGATGCGCGTCTGTTTGGAAAAGATCAAAGGGCATTATCAAGGAGCCTGTTTTCCATTTCGGAGCGGCATCGGTTCGGGAAGCCTGGGCATGTTGATGGCTCCGAATGGTTCAATGTTTGTCGGCGGTACGAATCGCGGCTGGGGCTCACGCGGCCCGAAACCGCATTCGCTGGATCGCATCGACTGGTCCGGAAAAGTGCCGTTTGAAGTTCACGAGATGCGTGCAAAGCCGGATGGTTTTGAACTGACCTTCACGCACCCGGTCGATCGCGACGCAGTTGGCGATGTGAAGTCCTACAAGCTGCTGACCTACACCTACATTTATCAGGCAAGCTACGGCAGCCCCGAAGTCGATGCGACGACTCCGACGATCGAATCGGCCGTCGTCGCTGCCGACGGCCAGAGCGTGCGTCTGAAGATCAACGGGCTGCAAGAAGGTCACGTGCATGAATTGCACATGGATGGCGTGAAGTCAGCGGACGGCCTGCCGTTGCTCCATAAGCAAGCGTATTACACCTTGAACTATTTGGCGGAGTAGGCGGTGCGATACGACGCAGTTCCGTAGCTCGGTTTTCCAAACCGGGTGAACCAACTCAGCGAATCGAGACGCCCGGTTTGAAAAACCGGGCTACGAATACAGGGATCGCTCATGCGAGATGACGAACTCGAAATTGTGAACGACGACGAACCGTCGGAGTTGGAAATCGTCGGTGAGAGCGGCAATTCGCGCAAGCTGTCGTTCCTCGGCTTCTGGAACATGCTGGTGCTCCGTCCGAAAGAATTCTTCGAGCACCATTTTCACAAGCGTCAGTCGCCGTATTTGTTTCTCGTCGTGTTCGTCGTCGGCGTGGCACGAGCGATCGACAAAATGGAAACGGAGTTCGTGCGCGTTGGTATCCGCCCCGGTGGGTTGGTGCTGTTGCCTCAAGCGAATAGTTGGATGGCTTATTGGGTCAGTGCGGTGATGTGGGGGATCGTTTACGGAGCGTTATCGTATTGCCTCGGTGGCTGGTGGTACGACGTGCGAGTCGGTTGGGCGGGCGGCATTCGCGATCGTGAATCATCGCGGTTCTTGTATCTCTATGCGTCATTCATTCCCGGTGTGTTGCAAGTCATGGCCATGCTGGGGAACACGCTGGAAGACAAGCGACCGTTTCCGCATGAGCTGGAAGGGGTCGGTCAGATTCTAGTCTTTGGAACGTTGGTCTTCGCAACGTTCTACGCGACTTACGTCAGCTATCGCGGAGTCCGCACCGTGATGGATGCGCCACGCTGGGGCGCTCGCCTGTGGTTCTTCTTGATTCCCGGTTTGTTCTACACGCTCGTTCTCGGCAGCGTGATGGCCACAATGCTGTTGGTCGGCAAAGCGATACCCGTTGGTGGTTAGTCATCTTGGACTGCGGATGAAGACATTACCATCCGCGCACTCCGGTTCCGTTTTGCCGACCGCTGTTGACGCGGTTGCTCTCTCCTTGGCTACGGTTTCATCTGACATGCCTGCTACTTCCGTGACATCCAGCGAGTTACTCACTAGTCGCGACGCATTGCGCCGACATCAATCGCGGCGGCTGACCGAGTTGTTGCGGGTCATTGTCCCGACGAATCGTTTCTGGAGTGAGAAGTGGCGAGCCGCTGGTGTAGAAGTGACTCAGGACGAACTGAGATTTCCGGATGACTTGGCCAAGTTACCGTTGCTGACGAAGGCCGAGCTTGCTGCTGATCACGCGGCTCGTTTGCCGTATGGATCGAACCTGACGTTTGATGTCGGTGCCTATTCGCGGTTCTGCCAAACGTCGGGGACGACCGGGGAGCCGTTGCGGTGGCTCGATACGGCGGAGTCGTGGCAATGGATGCTCGGTTGTTGGGAACAGATATTTGAACTGGCCGGAGTGCGCACCAACGATCGGTTCTGTTTTCCATTTTCGTTTGGACCGTTTCTCGGTTTTTGGGCCGCGTTTGATGGAGCCGCCCGATTGGGGCGGCTCTGCCTTCCGGGGGGCGGGATGTCGAGCGAATCGCGACTCAAACTCATCACAGAGAACCGCGCGACAGTTGTCTGTTGCACGCCGACTTACGCCTTGCGATTGGCGGAGGTCGCCGACGAACTCGGCATGGATTTGAAATCGAACTCAGTTCGCTTGTTGATCGTCGCGGGCGAACCGGGAGGGAGCGTAAGTTCAATTCGCGCGCGCATTGAAGCCGCGTGGGGCGCGCGAGTGATTGACCATTGGGGGATGACCGAAGTCGGGCCGCTGGCCAGTGAGTGTGTTGAGAATCCGGGCGGCCTGCACATTCTCGAAACGGAGTGCATCGCCGAAATCATTGACCCGACGAGCGGTCAATCGTGCGATCTCGATGCCATGCTTGCCGCTGGTCCGCAAGCCGGAGCAGATCCGATTCGTGGTGAGTTGGTCATCACGAATCTCGGTCGAATCGGTTCGCCTGTCATTCGTTATCGCACCGGCGATCTCGTCGAACTTGATCTCACTCCGTGTCCTTGTGGCCGAGCATTGTTGCGGTTGAAGGGAGGTATCCTCAGCCGCGTCGATGACATGGTAACCATTCGCGGCAACAACGTTTATCCGACGGCGATTGAAGCGATCCTGCGCGAGTTCGCGGAGATCATCGAGTACCGCATCCACGTCGCGACTGGCCGAGCTATGCAGGAGTTGAAAATCGAAGTCGAAACGTCATTCGGTGTGCCGCAGACTCATGATGAGCAGCAACATCAGGACGATCTGCTGAATCGAGTCGCCGCCACCATTCATGACCGGCTGCATTTCCGTCCGGTACTTCTCCGCGTCGAAACTGGTGACTTGCCGCGTCACGAAATGAAGGGACGTCGTGTTCAGCGCACTGCGGCCCGGAGTCATGATTGTGCGACGGCAGGGAATGGCGTCCCCCCAGAGTAGACGAGTCACTCTGAGGAAATCTTAGAACTTGTCCAAGAACAACACCGTAGACCGGGGTTTCAAACTGCTCGAAGCGATACGCCCGGTTTGAAAAACCGGGCGACAAAGCACGAAGACTTTTTTCTTCGCCACTCAAGTCCGCTTGATTGGGCGAACGCCACCCCACTCGCCAGTTTCGATCTGAGGTGCGTTGGAAACGAGCCCGACGATTTATCACGCGGCTTTGCTTACGAATACGCCTTCACCTAAAAGGCGCGATCGGAAGCCCAAGGTTTGTTGCTCGATGAGTCGCGCGATCCCTTCACTGAGCAGTGGCATCGAGCAGTCATACTCTTTGCGGAATCGGCGAGTCTGCAATGACGTTTCGCCGCGACCGAATCCGAGCGGACGCGCAGCGAGTTCGTTGACTGTGCGCGACTGCGGAGCCGCGAGTTCAAAGGCAGACGCCAATTGCAACGCGAACTGATGCGGACTGACTCGTTCGGAACCAGCGATGTGAAACGTACCGATGAGGTCGTCCTCCAGGGCCGCTTCGAGACAATCGGCCAAATCGGTGGCGAGGATCGGCGTCGCGTGACTGATCGGATCAACGTCGGCGGTGTCATTGTTTTCCAATGACGTCAATAGTGTTTCGACCCAGCCGCCATTTGAACCGAGTGGGTTCCAACCAAACGCGTTGGTACGCACGATCAAAGACTTCGGACAAGCTTCGCTGACAGCCTCTTCGGTTTCGCGAATCGAGTCGGCTTCTTTGCTGGCGCACAACGATTTGGAATTTTCTTCGTGAAACATCCACGGCCCGCTGAAGATCGCATCAGAGGAGATGAGCGTGAAGTGTGCTCCTGATTCCGCCGCACCATTCGCCCAAGTGATCGCCGCAGGATCGTCCGCCGACTTCGGAGCCGTTTCCCACGACGAACGCGCGGCGACTCCGCAATAAACCACATGCGTTGCTTGAGTCTGATTGAGCCACTTGCGCACAACGTCAGCGGTCGCTCGTTCGCAGGTTCCCATCTCACAGCCGGAGATATTGATTTCCGATCCGGTTGAAAGCCCGATGACTCGCGCTCGATCGGACCACGATGCGGCCAAGTTTGCTCCGACAACAGTCTCTACACCGACGATCAACAATATTTTCACGCTGAGCCTCCCTGCTTGATGCGTGTCATGAATTTGCACCGAGCGATCGCTTCGCACGGTCGTTGAATCAACGGCGCGGTTTATAGCCCTGTCACCAAAAATCAGACAACGGCAATTTGTGCTGCATAGACCAGAAGAAAAAACTCGGCGTTCTTCAGCTATTTTCCGCTGACCTGTATCACCACAAAACGCTTGCCGTTCGGAGAATTGATCAGCAATGTGACGCCCTCTTTCAGCGAGACACTTTTCAACGCTTCATCGAGATCTTTGGCGGTCGCAATCTTTTTGCTACCGACTTTCTCGATGATCAATCCCGGAGTGATGCCCGCGAGTGCTGCGGCTCCTTTCGGATCAACGTTTATCACAACCAGACCGGTGACTTTCTCGTCGTAGCCGAGTTCTTTCGTCAATTCGGGAGTCATCTCTTTGACCTGAACGCCGAGTTCATTGAACGACTCTTCCTTGGTTGATGGCCCCTTTCCCAGACCGCGACGAATGCCGTTGCGATTTGCGGCAAAGAAGTCCTCAGGCATTTCACGCATCGTGATCGGCAGTTCGAGTTTTTCGCCATCGCGAATCACAACGGCTTTGTAGGTCTTACCGACTTCCAGTCGCTCAACCGTGTTGATGAGCGTCTTGTGGTTCAAGATTTTGCGGCCATTTAACTCCAGGATGATGTCTCCTTCTTGCAGCTTGGCATCCTCGGCAGGCGAGCCTTTCATCACCATGCTGACGATCGCTCCTTCATGACCTTGCAACTTCAAGCCTTTCGCGAGTTGAGCATCAAGCTCTTGGAGTTTGATCCCCAAATAAGCTCGCTTCACTTTGCCACCAGTAAGGAGTTGCTGGCTGATCCACTTCACCATGTTGACCGGAATCGCGAAACCGATCCCTTCGGAGCCACCGCTGCGGCTGCTGATGGCGGTATTTACGCCAATGACTTCGCCATTGAGATTCAGCAACGGACCACCGCTGTTACCGGGATTAATCGCCGCGTCCGTTTGCAAAAAGTCCTCACGATCAGCGATGCCGAGACCTCGGCTTTTCGCGCTGATGATCCCCGCAGTAACCGTCACACCAACGTCGAACGGATTGCCGACGGCCATCACCCAATCACCGATTTCGGCGGTGTCGCTGTCGCCGAATTTGAGAGCCTTGAGTCCTTTCGCACCGCTGATTCGCAGCACCGCGACATCTGAAACATCGTCCATTTTGATGTCAGTCGCAGCGTATTCGTGGCCGTCTTGGAGGCGGACTTTCACTTCTTCGGCACCGCGTACCACATGGCTGTTCGTGATGATCACACCCGCTTCATCAATGATGAAACCGGAACCCATGCCGCGCGTGCGCGGAGCTTCGCCCCCTTTACGTTGACGATCGCGAAAGAACTCGCGGAACTGAGGATTCTGTTTGAAGAGATCACCGAGCGGTGAGCCTTCGTCATCCGAATCAAAACCGTTCGTCGCCATCGCTTTGCCTCGCGTTTCGATCGCGACGATGCTGGGAATCGCTTCGCGAGATATCTCACGAAAAATCGCTGATAACTGCCGAGCATCTGCGGCTGTCGGAGCGGCGGTTGCCATGCGACGCGGCAATGCGTCCGACAAACTAACGGCCAAACAACTCACGCCGATCAAAGCCATCATCCAAGAAACGTGTTTGCTGAACTGTCGCATGATGTCACCTTTCTTCATCGGGAGATTTCGAGATTATCCTGCGTTGTATTGATCCACTGTTGAATGCGGATTCATACGCAACTCACTGCGATACTGTTGGAGTGGAGCGAATGATAAGCCTGCTCGAAGCGGTGTGCCAAGAAGTGGCTCGTTGACAACGTTTTTCCGCAGCCGTAGCCTCCGTCCGCGCGTTGGGCCTCTTTGCCGCGCGGGTTACAAACCTGAAAACTCTTGGGACCGTTGGGCATGCCGGAGCTCACAGACATCGCAGCGCTCGAAGCGTTGCTCGATGAATGCCAAACGACGTTGAACTACCATTTTCGTGATCGCGAACTGCTAGTCATGTGCTTGACTCATTCCTCGACGGCGCGAACTCGCTTGCACTCGAACGAGCGTTTGGAATTCTTTGGCGATGCGGTCCTCGGCGCTGTCGTCTGTGAGGCGCTCTTTCAACGGTTCCCTGAAGCGGATGAAGGAGAACTCACTCGCATCAAGTCGATCGTCGTCAGTCGAGCAACCTGTGCCATCATGGCTGATCGAGTCCAACTCGAACGCTTTGTTTTAGTTGGCAAGGGAATCGGTGCAAACGGTCGCGTCCCGTCGTCAATCGTGGCCGGTGCGTTCGAGGGCTTGGTCGCCGGCATTTATTTGGATGGCGGACTGGAGGCAATTCGGACGTTCCTCGAACCACTTGTCAATCCGGAAATCGAAGAGGCTTCGGCTACGTTGCACGCTCAAAATTACAAGAGCTTACTGCAACACGTGGCTCAAAAAACGTTGGGAGCAACTCCGCAATACCGAGTACTCGACGAACGCGGGCCGGATCATTCCAAGTGTTTTCACGTCAGTGCCGTCGTTGCCGGAAGATCGTTCCCCTCGGCCTGGGGCCAGAACAAGAAAGAGGCGGAACAGCTCGCCGCGCAGTATGCGCTGCATGAACTGGCTTCGCTGGAATCAACTCAACTCTCGCAAGAGAACACGGCAGAATCAAGCGAAGGCGCAAAGGCTTCGTCGTCAGAGAACGCGTCCGAGATCGCGAGCATCGACGCTGAAATGTTTGCAACAATTGCTGCGAAAGCGGAGTACATCGCACCCACACCTTCAGTCGCAAACGAGGTCATTAGCGCGGCTGGTTTTGCTGACAACGGAGATGACGAGGGAATTGTCTGGCCGACGACTTGATGGACTTCGCCGATTGGTCTGTGACAGAATCGGCAAGTGAGTAAACCGCAGATGATGCTTGTCATCGCGTGTTGAATTCGAGATTTCGTGGGCTTAACCTGCGTTGAAACTTCAAACGCAGTCGCACTCTACCGTTCGAAATCACACATGCCCCACGACCGTGGACAACTTGGTTCTCAGGCTTCCGACCGCCCTGCATCCGTGGCTTACTTGGTCGTGCGCGACGGCGACAAATGGAAAGATGTGTTCCGGCTCACGCCAGGCCAAGTGACGACAGTCGGACGTGCTCCGACAAATCGGATCGTCGTTCGCGATGAGATGTCGAGCCGCAATCATTGCGAAATCTTCCAAGCGGGGCCGATGTGGATTCTGCGCGATCTCGGCAGTCGCAACGGTACGCTGGTTGATGGCCACAAGATGTCGGGCGATTGGGAACTCGAAGACGGTCAAACGATTCAACTCGGCGCTTGTGAGATCGTCTTCACTTATGAACTCGCGACCTCAGTGCCTCCTGACGACGATGACGACCACGAGGTCGAATCGCCCACCGAAACGCGAGACAATGTCCCCGTCGTTTCGGCGCGAGGCAGCGAACCGGAGATCATCTCGCGGAAAAAGCGAACTCGGTATTCCCCCGCGAGCACTGCCGAAACAATCGGGCGAGACCGCTTCAGTCAGGATCTCGCTCAATTGTGGAAGCTGGCCGTTGAAATGGGGTCGGCCAAAGATGAGAAGCAACTCGCTGAAGTTGTGCTCGATGGACTGCTCACGGCAACGAAGGCGGACATCGGTGCCGTTTTGATGCTGCCGAAGCCGCTCGCCGGAGGTGCGCGTCCAGCGCAACTGCGGTTGGTGGCATACAAGGCCGCCGACAATCAGTCGTACAAATCAATTTCCAAATCGCTCTCTCGCATGGTGCTGGATGATCGCGAAGCGGTCTTGGCGAGAAACGTCGCCGACGACAGCAAGCTTTCCGATCGCGACAGCTTGGATGAAATTCAGGCACGCAGTGTGATCTGCGCTCCGATTCGTTCTGGCGAGATGGTTCATGGATTGATCCATTTGTATTCGACGCTCAACGACGAGACGTTGGAACCGGAGCATTTGGAATTCGCGTTGGCCGTTGCCGATCAGATGGCAACGGCGCTCGACAACATCCGTGAAAAGCAATCGCTGGTCGAAGGGCTCGCCCGTGTCGAGAACGAAAACGAAGTCCTGCGTCATCAATTGGCGATCGACACCGAACTGGTCGGCAACAGTCCGGAGATGCAGCACCTCAAACAAACGATTGGACGGATCGCTCCGACTGATGCGACCGTGCTGATTCGCGGCGAAAGCGGAGTCGGTAAAGAACTGGTCGCTCGCGCGGTTCACTTCAGCAGTGATCGTCGCGCGATGCCGTTCGTCTGCATGAACTGCGCGGCGTTGAGTGAGTCACTTCTGGAAAGCGAACTCTTCGGTCACGAAAAAGGTTCCTTCACAGGAGCGACCGGTCGCAAGCCCGGCAAGTTTGAGCAAGCTCATCGAGGCACGCTGTTCCT
>JAYUFI010000004.1:0-1060 GCA_043738805.1 Planctomycetaceae bacterium
TTTCCGGGGACGACTCGCGATTACAGTGTTTATGTGCCCGGTCAGTACAAGGACGACGAACCGGCTGCATTGATGGTGTTCATGGATGGCGGCGGATACTCGAATACGAAGGGCGGGTTTCGAGTGCCGATCGTGTTTGACAACCTCATTCATCAGAAGAAGATGCCGGTCACGATCGCGGTGTTTGTGAATCCGGGCACGATCGCAGCAACGGCGAAAGGTGCAAAAGAGCGCAGCAATCGTTCGTTCGAGTACGACTCGATGGGCGATCGGTATGCGAACTTTCTGATCGACGAGTTCCTGCCGGTCGCATTGAAGGGGCTCAATGTTTCGAGCGACCCGGCGAAGCGAGCGGTCTGCGGAATCTCGTCGAGCGGCATCTGTGCTTTCACCGTCGCGTGGGAGAAGCCACAGCAATTCGGAAAAGTTCTCAGTCACATCGGCAGCTTCACCAACATTCGCGGCGGTTGGGCTTATCCGGGGCTTGTTCGCAAATCGAAGGACAAACCGAAGGCGATCAAGGTCTATCTGCAAGATGGTCGTGAAGACCTCAACAACCTGCATGGCAATTGGCCACTGGGAAATCAGGATCTCGCGGCGGCGCTGCAATTCGCGGGCTACAAGTACAAGCTCGAAATGACAGACGGCGGACACAGCGGCAAGTTGGGCGGCGAGATGCTGCCTGACGCTTTGAAGTGGCTGTGGGATGACAACGCCGAGAGCGCGAACATCCCGATCGTCGAGACGAAGCCCGCTTGGGAACCGCACCCGGACGCGGTCGCGAAGAATGACGTGCCGAAAGGGACCGTCGTGCAGATGCCTGTTTGGGAATCAAAGATCTTCGCCAACACGATCCGCGATTGGTCGGTCTATGTGCCCGCTCAATACAAGGCCGACAAGCCTGCGGCGTTGATGGTGTTCCAAGACGGCGAGGGCATGAAGAACGTCAATGGTCGCTGGCGCGTGACGACGGTGTTCGACAACTTGATCGCTCGCGGCGAGATGCCGACGACGATCGCGATCTTCATCAATCCGGGTCACGAAGTCGACAAGCCGCGAC
>JAYUFI010000005.1:0-3003 GCA_043738805.1 Planctomycetaceae bacterium
AGCTACAAGTTCGGCACTGTGGGAGCTCAAACGCTGACGCTCGCTGACTCGGTCAACGCCATCAGCGTGAAGACCATCATCAACGTCACCGCGAAGTAAACCGCCGTAGCCACGTTCGCCAGAACGTGGGCAGAAACGGCAACGCCCACGTTCTGGCGAACGTGGCGACGACAACAAACCAAGCGACCGTCGACATCGACGGTCGCTTTTTTCGTTTGTATCTGGTGAATCGCGCGCTGACACATTGATTCAACGAATCAAACGCTGTCAGGTTGCCTGACAGCGGCCGTTGTGATCGCGGGATAGGCCTGACGCTGCTGTGGTGGGAGTGAGCGAACTACCGCGAATGTTCAGATTTGTTGGCGGAGTGTGAAGTTCGAATCTGCTGGTCTGTTTGTGGAAACAATGCTGTGCCGGTTGTGATTGCCCGCAGCGGAAATCCACCACACGGCTGCCCCATTTTGTGTCTTGGATTCAGTGCTTCACCTCTTCGATTAAGGTATCAAGTCATGCGTTTTTCTTGGCTTCAGAGTTTGCGAAATCTGCGTCTGCGTTCGATGTCCATTCGCCGACACAATCGCAGCCACAACGTTCAAGCGGAGCTCTTGGAGCAACGTCAGGTCTTAACGATGCTCGCGCCAACAAGTATCGGTGCGGGTGCGACTGCCGCTGATATTCAAGTTCGCGACTTCAACGGCGACGGAATCAACGACATCGCGGAACTGATCGCGTCATCGTCATCGGTCTCGGTCCAATTGGGGAACGGCGACGGGACGTTTCAAGCGGGTGTGAGTTCTTCAGCGGGCGGGGTTTGCACGCAAATGTCAGTGTCGGACTTCAACCACGATGGCAAGCTCGACATCATCGCCCTGCACAACGATTTTGGCATCGTCGGAACGTTTCCGGATTCTATGTTTACCAGCGGTCTGGAGCTACTGAAGGGGAATGGCGATGGCACGTTTCAATCGCCAGTTTTCTACGCCACCAGTGCTTGGCCTAACGACATTGATGTCGGGGATGTCAACAACGATGGTTTCGATGACGTCTTCACTGCCAGCTTCACTTACGGTGGCACGACTCAGTTATTTTTGAATGACGGAGTTGGCGGATTTCTTCCCGACCGCAACCTTTCGATCGGCTTCACAGGAATGCGTGTCCAAGCTGGCGATTTCAACGGTGATGGGAATCTCGATCTCGTCGAGTCAAGTGGCTTCACGCCTGGCGCGGATGTCTTGTTTGGCCGCGGAGATGGAACGTTCATTTCGCCCACTTACTTTTCACTCGGCTCCATTTGGAACGGGGACATACAGGTTGCCGATTTGAATCATGATGGTAAATCCGATCTTGTCTCTGTCACCGGGACTCAAATTAACGGAGGAGGACAGAACACTGTCTCGATTTTCTACGGCAATACGCTGGCCTCGCCGTTTTCATTGCCGACAGCTATTTCATTGAACGGTGCGAGTCGGTTGAAAATCGGTGATATTAACGGCGACGGCAACAACGACATCGTCGCAAACAATGGAATGACTCTTCTGGGCCGCGGCGACGGCGGATTCTATGCCGCGACTGCTTACGGAACACCTGGAACTTCGATTGTTACGGGCCTGGGAAGCGAAGCCGTGGTCGCTTTTGGTGTCGATACGGGTGTGACGATTGGACTCGGCGATCTCAACGGCGACGGAGTTCTCGATGCCGTGGCGGCAAATCCAGCGACTGCTGGCGGCGGTGTGAGTGTCGCACTGAATGGGAACAACGATGCCCAACTTCGTGCTGGCGCGACGCAGTTTTCCGTAAGCACGTCCGGCTCGGCTCAAGCGGGGGTTCCGTTTGCAGTGACAGTGACGGCGCTTGATGCGAACGGAAATGTGGTCACGGGATTCCAAGGAACGGTCGCGATCATGGGAGCTGCGGGGACAACTCCGACCAACTACACGTTCACGGCAAGTGATAACGGAGTGCATACCGTTGCCAACGCAGCGACTCTCATCACGATTGGAACGGGGACGTACACAGTCACGTCGCCGTACCTGCCTGACACCGTCGGAACAGTGGATGTGATTGCCGGAGGAACAGCCAAGTTTGCCGTTTCATCTCTACAGACGACCGCAGTGGCCGGTGATGCCTTTGATGTCACCGTCACAGCGCTCGATGCGTATGGGAATATCAACACAAATTACACGGGAACTGTCACTTTTCTGGCTGGAGGCCCCAACCACATCATCGTCGGTCCTGATGGCGTCGCCATCGTGCCGCCCGATTACACCTTCACAGCCGCTGACGCTGGCACACACACATTTTCCGTGGCGATGAAGCACGTTGGCCCTTGGACCGTCGTTGCGGAAGAATGGTTACCAACCACGTTGGTCAACGGTGCCCTGACGTGGATTCTTGGTCAATCGGGAGCGATCAACGTGACTCCTGCTGCAGCAGCGTCGCTGAGCGTGACCGCTGTGACAGGCTACCTCGGTTCGGTGAATGCCGTCACGGTTCAGTCTCTCGACGTCTATGGGAATCTGGCGACGAGCTACAACGGAGTTGTCCACCTCGCGTCGTCTGACGCGGGAACAACGGTCTCTGGTGATGCGGCTCTCATCAACGGCCGTGGCACGCTCACCTTCACGCCGAACGTGATGGGGCCGCAAACGTTGACGGCCAATGATGTCGTCGATGGTTCGATCGCAGGCAGCGCTGTTGTCAACGTCACGCCTGGTTGGGGTGCTCGCTTTTCGGTGACACCTTTGCCGACCACCACTGCCGCCGGACAGACGCAGTACACGACGCTTACGGTTTACGACGCCTTCGGCAATGTCTCGACGGTTTACACCGGATGGGTCGTCGTCTCGGCGAGCAACGATCCGCGTGCTACGAATTTGGTCTACTTCAGCGCGGCTGACGCCGGAGTCAAAACGATTCCAGTGACGCTCTACACATCGGGCACGCAGGCGGTGACGATCTCCGACTATCTCAAGCCGGGAGTCACGTTCACGCAGACTGGGATCA
>JAYUFI010000006.1:0-3000 GCA_043738805.1 Planctomycetaceae bacterium
CCCAGCAGGTGCAGGATCGTGGCGTGGATGTCGTAGACCTCGGTGGGGTGTTCGCGGTCGAGCGGTTTGTAGCCCCATTGGTCGGAGAGGCCGTGAGTCGTGCCTCCCTTGATGCCACCGCCGCAGAGCCAATTGGTGAAGACGAACGGGTTGTGGTCTCGGCCCTTGGAACCTTGAGTCGAAGGCATCCGGCCGAACTCGGTGGTCCAGAGGATGAGCGTGTCGTCGAGCAGGCCGCGCTGCTTCAAATCTTTGATGAGCGCGGCGGCTCCGATGGCCATGCCCATCGCCAGCGGGCGGTGATCGCGTTCGACGTCTTCGTGGCTGTCCCAATTGCGGCGCGGGAAACTGTTGTCGTTGCCCGACCAAATCTGGATGAAGCGCACGTCCCGCTCCAGCAGCCGCCGAGCGATCAGGCATTTGCGGCCGAAGTATTCCGCCTCTTCGGGGATGTTGATCGCGTCGGGATACGTCCGCCCCGGCTGATCGAGGCCGTACATCTTCAAGATGTGAGCCGGCTCTTTGGAGATGTCCAACGCCTCGGGTGCGGAGAGCTGCATCTTCGCGGCCAGCTCGTAAGACCGGATGCGAGCCTCCAGCCGCGAGTCTCCCGGCCGCGACAGCTCGAAATCGCGGTTGATGCGGTTGAGCAATTCCAATCCCGCGCGATCGCTGTCGGCGGTGACGAAGTCGGCTCGCGGGAGCAGGTCTTCGATGGGGTTCTCGCGTTGCGGGAAGATCGTCGTCCCCTGCGTTTGAGCCGGCAGAAACGCCGACGCCCAATTCTTCGGCCCGTTCGAGGCGTACCCGCGATGATCCGGCAGCACGACAAACGTCGGCAGGTTGTCGGTCAGCGAACCCAGCCCGTAGCTGATCCACGCTCCCATCCCCGGAAAGCCCGGCTTGTCGAACCCCGTCGCTTGCAGATACGTCGCCTGAGAATGCACTCCCGTCTTGCCGACCAAGTTGTGAATGAACGCCATGTCATCCACACACTCGCCGAGCGGCGCGACCACCTCACTGATCGCCTTGCCGCACTCGCCGTACTTCTGAAACGCAAACGGCGACTTCATCCACGGCCCCAGCCCATTCTGAAACGCCTCGACATACTCGCCAAAATCCGACGGCTCGCCGTGATGCTTTTCCAACTCCGGCTTGTAATCGAACAAGTCGATATGCGAAGCCGCCCCACCCATGAAGAGCTGCACGACCCGCTTCGCTTTCGGCGGATGATGCAATGCCTTGAGGATGCCACCACGTCCGACACCTTGAGTGTCGGCGCGAGCGGATTCGTCTTGAGCGAGCATCGCCGCCAACGCCAATGCGCCGAAGCCTTGGCCGGAGTGAGTCAGAAAATCGCGTCGTGACACCATCTTGAATCTCGCATCGACCCCAATGTCGGTCAGGATAGTTCGTCGCCAATTGCTCGGATCGTGAATTGCTCCGGTGCATCAATCGGGATTCGCCATTC
The DNA here is from genome assembly GCA_043738805.1 of Planctomycetaceae bacterium. Classification (GTDB taxonomy): domain Bacteria; phylum Planctomycetota; class Planctomycetia; order Planctomycetales; family Planctomycetaceae; genus SXKJ01. The sequence continues at coordinate 1,472 of JAYUFI010000006.1, forward strand.
GAATCGAAATGGATACTCCGCTGAAACTGCCCGAATAATTCCGTCGCTGAGTTGGACTTCTTTGACTGGCTCAGAGCTGTGTAGATGAATGATCCACATCAAACTTTTAGTTTGCGAGTCAATCAACGCGACGAAGCCTTCCGCTTCCCAGGCTGTCTCACCTGCAAGAATCCGGCAATTGTCGTCACATGCAACATCCACCAGTTCCCAGCACTTCGTCCATCCATCGGGACGATTTGCAAGAAGCTCGTGAATCGAACCGCGCGGGGCGGCGGTGAAACCGCTCGATGGTTCCCCTTCCAACGGAACGAACTCGTCATTCGCAAAGAAAATGCCATCTTCGACGCGGCACATTTCGTCCCGCCATTTCGATTGAACGAGTCCCATTTGTCATCTTGCTCCGTTAATCCACGAACACAAACTCGCTCACGTTGAACAGCACCCGGCAGAGATTCTCGAAGCCGTGCTTCTCGGCGTAGGCCGCCTGTTGAAATTCACCCCACTGGGCTTGCCCCAGTAGCTCGCGGGATTTTGCACTACTTGTCTTCTGCCGATCTTGAGTAGTGCAAAGTCCCGCAAGCCACCCCGACAAGCGGGGTGGGGTGAATTTCAATGGGATGTTCGGCCAAGAACGCGGCTCGCTCGCGAGAGGCTTCATCACGAAGTCCCCTGTGATCCCAGACCAAGGGGATGCCGCCCCTTCGCCAAGAGTTGCCGCCGAATGGAGACCAGCTTTGGACGATTCAATTGCAACAAGTGCTCTGTCACGCGGCCGATGTCTGTCTTCGGAACGATCAAACCGTCCCGAAGTTCAAAGTGATCCAGCCAGCGATCTCGTCGCGGATGAAACAGCCGCACGATCCGGCCAGTTTCAGAATCCACGGACGCGACGTCACTTCCCTTCAGCCGATTACATTCCAGGCAACTGCTGGCCAAGTTCGACAAGTCGGTCAGACCATCCTGCTTGAGGGCGATGATGTGATCCGGCTCGAACGGAAAAAACGACTCGGCTTCGGGCAACAGGCAATACTCGCGTTGAAAGCCGGCACGCTCGCGAATCGCATCTCGCAAGGCGACCGAAATATATTCCGACATGGCCGCGAGGCTCCGTTACATCCGAGCCTTCAACATCCGCACGAACAATTCCGCGCGGCCGAAGTCTGCCAGTTCGTCTTGTTCTTCATCGGTCAGCGTTCCTGAGTTGGACTTCCAAAGCAACTCACTCGCCCGCGCTTGCGTACCCGCCGACGGCCGAAAGGCCAGCACTTCCTCACGAACGGGAAATCGCGCCATAAACTCCGCGATCTCTTCAAAGACTTGCGGTTGTGCTGTGATCATCATCCTTCACTCCCAATGTCAGATGTTCTTTTCTTTCTACTCGCAAAAAACCGTTGGCTGGCCGGATTGTACGTTCGGAATGATGGATTGCCACACGCCAATGCTCACCAGCTAATCCACGAACACAAACTCGCTCACGTTGAACAGCACCCGGCAGAGATTCTCGAAGCCGTGCTTCTCGGCGTAGGCCG
>JAYUFI010000007.1:0-1057 GCA_043738805.1 Planctomycetaceae bacterium
CACCGAACGAAGCGATGACATCCACACCAGCCACCGACGCTCGACGCAGGCCCTGGCTGCGACAAACTTCGATGGACTGTTGGGGTGTGGCCACGGGTAGACCTCGCGACCGAAGCGACCAATTCATGGGGCGGCTCCAGCGATGCGAGGTTCTGATTGAATGAGCGACGCGCGTTGGCCATCGCTCTTCAAAATGATCGGTTGCGACAGAAACGATTCCGGCGTGAGATCGTGATGATCGACCATCAGCCACAATTCGGGAGACTCGCGTTTGCGGAGTTCCTTGGCGAGCTGATTGCAGCGGTAGGCGCTGGTGGTAATGAACAACACCGAGAATGTCGGCACGGTGGCGCTCGGAAAGTGTCGCAGATGACCCTGTTGTCGCGCCAGTTCGGCATAGCCGCGCGTCTTGCGGGCAGCGATTTGATGTGGCGAACTCGTGCCACGATCACGCTCGACGTAATAGACTTTCGCTTGCCCAGACATCGACAACAAGAATCCGGCGTCCGGTGAACACGACAGTGGCGGAATTTCGCACAACGTCGTTTGCAGCGTGAATCGTTCCGGTTCCGTCGCGTCTTTGTTGATGGTCTCGTACTCGGAAATCCAATTCTCCAACTTGATCTCCGTCTGCCGTGCAAGTGCGTGTTCGATGACGATGCGCGTGTTGTTGAGTTCGATCCAGTGGCTCAACCGGTCGGCGCGCGGATGCCGCGTCATTGTGGCGAGGTAGCGTTCGTCATCGAACCACGACGCGAGCAATTCGGCACCGGCTTTCGTCGGGTAGTAAACCGGCGCGGCTCCGTGCGATCCCGGCAAAGCCACCGGAACGTTGTGCCGTTGCAGATACCCGCCTTGCAGCAGTTTGCTCAGATGTTTGCGGGTGCTGCGGCCAGACGCGTGATTCAATTGGCAGAAACGCGCGATTTGCTCGCGCGTCAACACATAGTAGCGGGCGGCAGCTTCCAGCAATCGGACGTCCGTTTCAGTCACGGGCATGACAGCCTCCGGGGAATGCTCGAAAAAAAAGACACCGAGCAACTTCCGAAAGTTGGAG
>JAYUFI010000008.1:0-1057 GCA_043738805.1 Planctomycetaceae bacterium
GAGCATCTGCGCTTCGCAACGCGCCACGTAATCGGCGGGCATCGCCGCGAGTGTGGCTCCGTCCCACTCCACGATGAACTTCTGAGCGGGCGGCTTGCCAGAGACTTCCATCACGGTCCCCGTCCAGCCGCCGAACGAGACTTCCGGAAACTCGGGCGAGGGGACGTTGGGTTTGACTCGAATCCGAGCACCCTCATCCAGTCCTCCCGCTGACTTCTTCTTCGCCATGAATCCTGATCCCTTGGAACCGTGGCCTCGCGCGGCGTCTCATCGAGCGTCAAACGGCCGACCGCAGAGGTCGGGACACTATCCATGCGACCCGCCGGGATTTCAAGCAACGCGGGAACGCTTCAGGATGCGGACTGCGAGTTCGTCGCCACTGATTTGACCGGAACGATTCGCAACGAGAACCCAATCCGGGACAAGGCACCTGCCAGCGTTTCGATTGCCAAGTGTTTTCGGCCTGCGAGGACGTGACTGAGCATGTCTTCAGTCAGTCCCGTGGCCTGACAGAATGCGCGGCGCGTCTGAAAGCGAGACCGAATCAACTCGTTGAGTTCATCGCGGTAATCGGGTATCCGCGCGATACCGGCTTCGACAGCCAGCCGACTCCCCAAGTCCTGAGCGATCCGGTAGACGCCCGTCTCCCGAATCTGCTTCCGGGTCAGGCCGCTGTCCTTGTAGAAATCCGCCACCTCGCGAGTCCAATAGTTCTCGTACTCGTTCCAATCGCCGAGTTGCTTTGCCTGCCGTTTCAATTTGGCCACGAACTTCTGCTCGGCGTCCGTGAGTTCGGCGACGGAGATGAAATCGCCTTTGAGATTCACGTAGTCGGTCGCTTGAATCATGTGGTCACCTGACTGAGGAACTGCGACGTGATTACCTTGATTGATTATTCGCGAGTAGCCGTTACTCTTTGCGTATCGTTCCGAGGCATCGGATGAAGTTTTGGTCTACTAACTAGTGCCCTGTCAGGTCTTGATTTTTGGGTAGAGCCGCTTGAGTCTGACTCGAGCGTCTTCAAGTTGAAAGTGCCAGTCGATGCCGCGTTGTTTGG
>JAYUFI010000009.1:0-2995 GCA_043738805.1 Planctomycetaceae bacterium
GGGGCGCGGTGTTTGCTGGTGCAGTGACTCCCAAACCGGCCGCAACTCTTCGAGCGTGGCCAGATCGTTGATTTCTAAGACCGACTTTTCTTCCAGCAATTCCATTCCAGACACACCGCGACCGCTCGCCTGAAGATTCAGGCCCAGTTCGTCGAGTGTGAAGAATCCGGAAGACATAGTTGAGGAGTCTCGGTGATGAGTCAGGTGACGCTTCGAGTGACTTATTCAGACTGAGTTACTCAAACTGAGCAGTTTTCAACGCAAAGGTGCAGAGGTCCGCAAAGACTCGCAAAGATTTGTAGCAATCAATCGCCTCAATTCGTTTTTGAATCTCGAAGTCGATCAACTCTGATTCTTTGCGATGCTTTGCACCTTTGCGTTGAAAAGTGATCTTTGAAACCGCTCAGTTTGAGTGAGTTACTTAGACGCTCGTCACAGCTTTTCGATCTTCTTGTGTTTGTGTGGTCAGTTCTTTGTCCGCCTCGGCGAGCACCGACTTCAATCGTTTCTGATCCGGGAACGCCGGCGATGGCAACGGTTCGCCGGATGTGTGTTGAGCGACTTGCGTCGGGCGGCCCAAGCTGCCGTCGAGTAAACCTTTCAACTTGATCCCCGCGTTCCAGAACCCGGCCACGATCCGGTTCGTGGCGACCGTGAACGTGTCCATGCGGTCGAGATACTTCGCGCCCCACTGCTGCTTGTAATGCAGTTCGTTGGTCCCGAAGTCGTACCGCGTTACGCCGCGCGAATAACCTTCTTCAAACATCGTTCGATACAACAACGAACCTGTCCGATGCGCGGCAAACGTTTCGTCGTAGTTGTTCGCAATGACGTATCGCGTTGAACCAGAAGTGATCGCGAAAACAAAACTGATCGGCAGCCCGTCAGCCGACATCACCCAGCAATCGAGTTGATCGTTCGGAACTAAACTCTCTTGAATCAACTCCGCCCAAAACTGCTGCGGGGTCGAGCCCATGAACCGCGTTCGTCCGCGCGGGTCGGTCGGCAGCCACGAGCGTTGTTCGATTTGAGCCAACGTCGCGACCAATTCGCGAGTTTGTTCTGCTGACGGATGCCGATGATGCTGAACTTCGATCTGATGTTCGTAACGCAGTTTCGCATCGGCGTTGTGCAGCCGTCGCCAAAGTTTTCGATCGACCACTTCATCCTGATACTGCTGCCACGTCGCGGGAAGCTCGGCGATCGCGACGCTGCAAGAACTTTGCTTCTGAATCGGCATCTGCAATTCATTCAACGCCGACAACGCTCCGAGATGTGCCTTGTGCGACATCGGCCACGGACCAAGTTGCATCAGGTTCCACCCCAGCTCAACCAAGAACCAACCGATGGATCGACCAACGGCATACTCGCAAGATTCGTCCGCCAAGATGACTCGCGACGGTTGGTAATAGCCGGCCATCGCGTTGACTCGCAGCAACCCGACCTTCGGATGTCCGACTGGAAACAGGCCGCATAACTTTCGATTCGCTTCGTCATACACCGCAACGACTTCGATCCCACTGGTCCACGGAGCCTGCGATCCAATCGAGCGTCCCCAAGCCAAGAACCATTCTGGCGTGAGCAACCGCAACTCCGGCTTCGCGCGACTGAGTAAGTCACGCCAGTCCGACCAAAGCGGTGTGTTACCTTCAAGCTGATGTAGTTCGCAGCGAAGCATATTGTTCTCTCCAATTGTCAGTTGTGTGTTGTCAGTTGCTTGTTGGTGGCACTTCGACGGCATGACGACAATGTTTGTTTGCGTTCAACCAATTCACGAGTTGATGTTGGGCGAGCCATGTCGTCCCCAGTGCGGCCGCTCCGCCGCCGGCAATCGCGAGCATGTGGTGCCATCCGGGCTCAAGCGGTATGCGCGACGAAACAATGATCGAATAGCCCAACAGCGCCACCAATGGAGCCATCTGTGGCACGATGACGTCGCCGAAGAACTGTCGCGGATTCATCTCTAATTTCTTCAACGCATACGGCAGCAGAATTCCCAACTCGACCAGATACAGCGGGATCGCCGTCCCGACAGCAACTCCGAGCAGTCCGAACGGAAAGATCAGCGTGACGCTCAACGCGAAATTGGCGAGCGCTTCAATGATGTAAGTCAGCGCCGGTTTGCGGACGTCGCCGATGCCGAACAGGACTCCGCTGATAACCTTCATCGGCGTCGCAATGAGCTGACCTCCCAGCAGCACCAGCAGCAGCATATGACTTTGCGGGTACGGCTTGTGGACCCAGGTCTCAATCAACGCCGGCCCGAAGAAAATCGCTCCGATGAAGAAACCCATTGTCAGCAACCACGACAGGCCCATCGCACGAATCACCAGTTCGCGCAGTTCCGGCATTTGGTTCTTCGCGTGCAGTTCACCCGCTCGCGGTAGACAAACTTGTCCGACAAATTGCAGCGGCTTTGTGATGAACTGGCACAACCGTTGAGCCACGTAATATGGCACGATTGCTTCCGCGCCAAAGATGCAGCCGATGACCACGCAGTCAGTCGATTCAATCAGCTTACTCGCGACCATTTCCAACAGTGCAAATACACTAAACGAGAAACATTCCTTCAGCGTGCGGCGGCTGAGGTATTGTGGCCCCAGTCGCATCTCCGGCACCAACCGAAATGCGGCAATCACCAAGCCAACATTCTCCACCAGCGTCGTCACTAAGAAGATCAGCGCCAGGATCAGCAGTCCCCATTGCTGTTGCAGAAAGACCAACGTCAACACGAAGCGAACCACGCCGCTCGTCACCGTGATCCCTCGTTCGAGATCAAACCGCTGCATCCCAACCAGCACTCCGCCGAAGACGCTGCCGGTGATGCTCACGGCGACGTTGACTCCCAAAATCAAAATGACCCACGTCAGTTCCGTTGTCGGAATCGACGTTGACGGCCACAACGTCGGCGACAACCAGGCAATCACTCCGGCAATGCCGAGCGCTACCAGCCCCATCAGCAGATACACCGCACCGATCACATTCACGACGCGAT
>JAYUFI010000010.1:0-1055 GCA_043738805.1 Planctomycetaceae bacterium
CAGGCACTTTCCAAGTGCCGTCCGATTCGGCGACGTGTGAAGCTGCCGACAAAGATGAGCGAATAGAATATCAGCCGCGAGGATGGCATTTTTCGTGGATTGACTTGAGGCGACTGTGATCGACATGCGTGTAGATTTGTGTCGTTCGGATGCTGGCGTGTCCCAGCAGTTCTTGAAGGGCGCGAATCTCGGCGCCTCCCGCTAGCATGTGCGTTGCGAAACTGTGTCGAAGCGTGTGCGGGCTGACCTCGCGGCTCGCTCCGATTCGAGCCGCGTAGCGTTTGACCAGCTTCCAGACGGTGATTCGCGACAATCGCTTGCCGGTACGCGAAACCAGAAGTGGCGTCGTGGCATCCTCCTGCTTGACGAGATTCGGTCGCTCGTGCTTGAGATACGCTTCGACCGCGGCTCGTGCCACCGGATTCAGCGACACGATTCGCTCTTTGTTCCCCTTGCCGACGCAACGGCAATAACTCTCTTCGAGCTGAATGTCTCGCGGTGTGATGCCGCACACTTCTGAAGCTCGGCAGCCGGTCGCGTACATCAGTGCCAGCAACGCACGATCTCGCAACGGATGCCGATCCTGACGCGTCGGTGAAGCGATCAAATCGTCAACCTTTTCGGGACTCAAAACCTTGGGCAAGTGCTGCCAGAGCTTGGGTGAGTTCACCAGTTCGACGACGCTTTCGGGCAGAATGGCTTCCAGCACGAGATAGCGAAAGAACATCTTGAGTGACACCAGATGCCGAGCCATTGAGGTTGCGGCGAATTGATGTTCGTGAAGGTCCTGAAGATAGCGCGAGAGCAGACCGAGATCCACGAGTTGCAGCCGTGCCGGACCGTGCTCGCGATACCAAGCGTCAAACCGCGTCAGATCGCGTCGATAGGCCAAGACGGTGTTGTCGGAGAGTCCGCATTCCGCCTTCAAGTAGTGAATGAATCCCGACAGATGCTGCGAAGGATCGGCGGGTCGCACGGCATCGCGGACAATCGCCTGAACGGGACGCTTACGCGGCGGCATGGCAACACCTTTTTCATCTCGCGGCTAAGATTGA
>JAYUFI010000011.1:0-7868 GCA_043738805.1 Planctomycetaceae bacterium
CCGTGAAGAGCTGGACTTGTTGGGCCACGGTGTTGCCGATTGGCGAGCCACTCCGGACGATCCTGAAAAGCTGACCGGTCTCATCGAACTGATGCAGAGTTTGGAAGAGATGTCTGGCCGAGTGCAGCGTGCCGACGTTGCCACCCTTTGCCATCACGGCGGCCAATTGCTGCGGTCGTTGCGAGATCGTTGGCCTCAGCAAAATGCGGAGATGATCACCGAGTTGCAAGGCTTGATCCGCATGGTCGAATGTCTGTTGACTGACAGAAACTCGCCGCCGATTCAAGAGGCCGTCGCCAGCCCAAACCGTGAGGCGATCACTCCCCCCAAAGCCAAACGCATTCAGGTCGGTGGACCACCTTCACCGTTTCAACGCAGCGAACCAGTGCGCGGGACGGCGAATAGTTTGAGCGATTTCATCATCGAGAACCTGGTTGATTCCCATGTGGGATCACCTCCCGAATCAAAGCAAGTCAGCACTCGATTGATGCGTCTGATTGATGAAGTCATGACGGCGCGAAATCAGATTCGACAGATGTTTTCACATGCCGTCAGTCTTACGTCGGAAGCGGAGCGATCGGAGTTTTTAGATCAAGCCTGCGCGACATGTCCGGAGTTGCTATCGAGCTTGAAGCGATTATTGAAGTCCGAATCGCAATCGAAGCGGCTGTTGCAATTCCCGGCATCGGAACTCATTCGCGCTCTCTTGGAGTCGTTACGCAGTGAGATGTTGCAACCGACTTCAGAAACGCGACCGATGGGACTCACGGTGCCTGACGCCAGCTTCCTGGATCAAGATGCGGAGACCACCGTCCGCGTTCGTCCGAACGGCGATTGTTCGGCGTCGAATCGCGATGACTCGAACAATGATCAATCCATTTTGCCACGACCGTTCGGTCGTTACACGTTGGCTCGCGAACTCGGTCAAGGAGCGATGGGGACGGTCTATTTGGCGTCCGATCGAATTTTGAATCGGCAAGTCGCACTCAAAGTGTTGCGTATGAAACCCGAAGACGGACAAGAAGTTGTCGAACGCTTTTATCGCGAAGCTCGTTCGATGGCCTCTTTGCAACACGCGAATTTGTGTCCGATCTATGACTTCGGCGAAGTCGATGGACAGCCCTATTTGACGATGGCTTTCATCGACGGTCAGCCACTTTCGGAATACTTGGTCGGCGGCTGTCCGCTCGCGCCGTTGGATGCGGTGAAATTGGCACGCACGTTGGCGTCGGCACTGCATCAGGCCCATCAAATGGGAATCGTGCATCGCGACATGAAGCCCGCCAACATCATGATCAACAAAGAGGGCGAGCCGATCTTGATGGATTTCGGCTTGGCACGTCGTCATCAGCCCGGCGAAGTGGAGATCACTCAGCAAGGAACAATCCTCGGCAGCCCGGCGTACATGTCGCCCGAACAAGTGGAAGGGAAGATCGACGAGATCGGCCCGACGACCGACATCCATGCGCTCGGCGTCATCCTGTATGAAATGCTCAGCGGTCGTAAGCCGTATGACGGCACTGTCGCTTCGGTCTTGGCGCAGATTCTTTCCAAAGAGGCCGAGCCACTGAGTGTTTCTGGTGACTACGACGACCGCTTGGATGCGATCTGTCGTCGAGCAATGGCCAAACTCAGTTCGCAGCGGTTCGCTTCGGCGCTCGACCTTGCCAATGCACTGTCGGACTACTTGGAAAACGTGAATCGCGTTCGCTTGAGCAGCGATGTGGACCTCACTCCCGATGCAGAAACGCCGGTGAGCGAGTCGCTCAATGAGTCGGTGGCAACGCCTGTTGCACGCGCTGATTTTCCGTTGACGACCGAACGTGCCTGGCGCTGGGTTGCGGCGGTCGCGTTTATCGGGTTCATGATTGCGACCCTCAAAATGAACTCACACAACGTGATACCTTCAACTTCTGTCAGTGTCGGTTCGACGGGCACCGTCCAAGGCCGCCCATGATTTCATCACCTGCTCTGATCCCCTCATTCTGTTTGCGACAAATAAGGAGAATTTCGTGATTGCGACTGCCCCTTTTGTTGATGCCGTTCTGATGCCTCCGCCGGAGTTGATTCAAGCGTTGAAGAAACGTGTCGGCCAATTGCAAATGTTGCCCGCTGTCGCGCAAGAGGCGTTGGAAATCGTGAAAGATCCCAATTGCTCGATCCAAGAATTTACGAACGTCATCAAGCGTGACGTGAAGCTCGGTGCCGACATTTTGAAGATGGCGAACAGCGCGTTGTATTGTCCGGTGACTCCGATCTTGGACCTCAATCGCTGCGTGATGCGGATTGGCTTTCGCGAGTGCCAATATCTCATTCTGTCGGCAAGCGTGGCCAGCTTGATGCACCGAGTCACCATGTCTCAGGAATGGGTGCGTGAGACGTTGTGGCGACACAGTTTCACGACGGCCTTGTTGGCGACTCGATTGAATCGCACGTTTCGGCTCGGCTTTCAAGGCGAAGAATTCACGGCCGGCTTGTTGCACGACTTCGGCCGCATTCTGTTCGCGATTGTCGTTCCAGAATTGTTTCTCAAATTCGATCCGCTCGACTTTGAAGAGAGTCCCGAATTGCTCGACCGAGAGATCGAAGCGACCGGTACCGATCACTGTCACTTGGGGGCGTGGTTCACTCAAGGAAATCAAATTCCGCAGCCGATCCCGTCCGTCATTTTGAATCATCATCAGCCCGAACTGGCCGAAGAGCATCAACGATTGACGGCGCTCATCGCAGTGGCCGATCAGCTCGCCAATGATTGGGAACGATTAGGTGAAAACATGCTAGAGGAACTCGTTCCACCGCCGGCTCTGTCTTTGCTCGTGAATGATGAGAATGGTGAGTTTGAAGCGGCGTTTGTCGAAGCTGCACCCACGCTGCTGGATGATGCTCAACGAGACGCTCAAGCGATGATGTCCGCCAAGTAACAGCGCAGCGAAGTCGCAAAAGTGTGGCACGACGCTCCGCGTCGTGAATTGCGACGTGGAGCGTCGTACCACAATTAGCAACGCCCTCGGCGATAACGCTGTAGACCGGCCGCTCAGTCGCCGAACTCTTCGAGTCACGGAACGACTCGTCTACGTTTGATGCGTTTTCGCCCGCCATTCGCTTAATCGGTGGCATCGATCCAATCGGCTTGAGTTTCGCCGAATCACGTGACGCAATTCAGTTTCTAATTTGACGGACCCCGTTCGATGCTCTGAGAATCACGTCCGACATGCTGCTGCTGAATCATCAGCAATACCATTGTCGAACGGAGATCGTGATGAGAGGTCGCTGTGGTTCGAGACTCGCACTGCTGTTGATCGCCAGTCTGATGACTCAGACGGCAGATGCTCAGCAATTTGGGGTGAGCTATTTGCCGCGAGCATTGTGCGTCACCGATCCTTACGGCGTCCCGTTTCACAATTGGTACGGCGCGCCAGTCGCGTACAACTCCTACTTCTCGATGTCGTCGAACGGCACGTACTCGTCAGGCTACAACGGAGCCACAACCGGCTACTTCCTGGGCGGAGTTCCCGCAGTCGCCTCAGCCACGACTCCCGAATGGATCGTGCAGCGGACTTCGGTCTTTCCGATCAACTCGTATTACCCCGGGGCTCAGTATCCCAGAACGTACCCGGCACCTCCTCCAACATGGACGCCGGGCTTCGGAAAGCAGCAGACGCCACCAAACCCTCAATCGTCAATTCAACGAGAGACGGCTTCTCCTCGGACCCAAGACACTCACATTCAACAAGTCAGTGGTGCCCTGCCCTTGCTGGAGAAAGAACGATCGCCAGACATCGCCGCCGGAGACAGTCTGTTTCGCGAGAGCCAATACTCGGCAGCCTACTTGTGCTATCTGGCCGCGCAGCGAGAGGCGGGCGATCACAGTGAGGTCTACTTCCGGCAAGCCTTCACGCTGATCGCGATGCGGAAGTATTCACATGCAGTCGCCAAACTGAAACGCGGTTTGCAAGTTGAACCAGACGCTCTTCAACACGCCGCCACGCTCGATGAAGTCTTCGGCACTGAAGGCAACGCCGCCGACCAAGCCAAGAAGACGGAGTGGCTCGACCAAGTCAGCCAATGGGCGAAGGCCGACGCACGCGATCTCGATCGACTGTTTCTGATGGGCGTGATGTTGCACTGCGAACGCGACCCGCGTGCGGAGGAATTCCTCAACACGGCTGCGAAGCAAGCGCGACGCAATCAGCCATCGAGTCAGTAGACCGGCTCTCCAGAGCCGGTCGGTCGGGTAAAAACGGGGACGTAATAACTCCCCGAAGTCATGTTAGCACGACGCGCAAGCGAGTGGTTCCGGCCATGATCACTCGCTTGCGCGTCGTGCTAGTTTTCCCGTGTGCCACGGAAGTTATTGCGTCCGCGTTCATCAGGCGGCAGAGCCGCAACCAAAAAGAGAGACGAGCAAAGAACGAGCATGTTTTGGACAAAGACCCCCATTACTAATCTGTGTTTTATCCGTGGCTGAAAAGCGTCTTTAGTTTGGCCACGGATGAAACACGGATCAGGCAGAAGGCCAGGGAAGACGCTCGCTTGAACACTCCTTGTTTGTCTTATCTATGAGGCGGCAGAGCCGCAATCAAAGAAAATGTGTGCAAAAAACACGCATAATTTGGACAAAGATTCTAAAGAAGCCGGTCCGGCCAGGAGACGCGAAATCACGCTGGCCGTCGATGGAACTCGCCGTTCTTCATCACGGCGATCAAGTTCTTCCGATTGAGCAACACCTTCGGATCAGCCAGCGGGTCGCCCGTCACCAACAGCAGATCGGCCAAAAATCCTGGTTGAATCTGTCCCAGTTCGCTGGGCAAATCCATCGCCGCTCCGCCGTGCTTGGTCATCGTGAGCAACGCTTCCATCGGCGTGAAATCACAATACCGAATGAGATGATCGAGGTCGCGCGCGTTCTCGCCATGCGGCGTGACGAAGAATCCATAATCGCCGCCGCCGAGAATCCGAATGCCACGTCGCTTCAGTTCCTTCAGCCCGCGCGCGGCACCAGCCAGTTCCTCGCGAAATCCAAACTCTTGCACTTGTTGCTCGGTGAACCACTTCTCACCGGCATACGAGGCGGTCGCGGTGAAGCCGATGTTCGGGCTGACGAAGACCCAGTCCTTGTTCGCTTCGAGCAAGTCGATCGCTTCCTCGTCTACGAAGTTCGCGTGGTAGATCACTTTGACTCCGTGTTTCACGGCCAGCTTGACCGAGTCAGCGCTGCGGCAATGAGCACTCATCCGCTTGCCGTGAGCATGGACGACCTCCGCCGCCGCTGCGATCTCTGTCTCGCTCATCACGGTCGTATGCGACGGTGCGTGGGGCACGAACGTGTCGCCGGAGATGACCAACTTGATGATGTCCACACCTTCGCGAATCAGTTCGCGAGTCATCCGCCGAAACTCTTCCGGCCCATCGAGCGTGATCGCCATCGACGACATCTGCGGCATGTGCTGAGTCCGCATATCTCCAAGTCCGCCCGTGACTGTCAGCCACGGACTCGCCGCCAGTAACCGTGGTCCGGGAATCTCTCCTTTGTTGATCGCATTGCGAATCACGACATCGGTACGCGGCTTCGCAGATGCGGCGCTGATGCAACTGGTGATGCCGCAGTCGAGGTACAGCCTCGCGTTCCGCACTGCGATGAGCGTCGTTTCTTCGGGCGGAATCATCCCAATCTGCACGAGGTCCGCAGCATCGTCGATGCTCAAGTGTGCGTGTGATTCGATCAGCCCCGGCATCAACATCGCACCGCCACCAGCAATCACATCTGCCTCGTCACGCGACAGCCGGTTTGCCTCACGAGCCACCGCGGTGATGCGCGTCCCTTCGACAAGCACTTCACCGCGGTACGGCTCCGCTCCCGTACAATCAAGGATCGTGACGTTCGTAAAAAGAGTTCTGCTCATCGGGAATCCTCACCCTGTAGGACGTGTATTCTTGCCCGTCGTTATCTCAGACAAAGTGTGGCGACATCCCCAGCACAGAGCCTAAGACGAACCGCCGCACGACACCATTTGCTGGCTATATTTCGTTGGTACGAATTGGACAATCATATTAACATCCACTGATGAATTTGCTCGGCTTAGGTCAAGTGCGTGCTAAGCTGAACCGCAAAACCAAAGTAGACCGGTCAATCCGTGACCGGAACCTGCGAGTCACGGAGTGGCTCGCAGACTTTGAGCAACGCGACCTCCCACCGTCCTACCACAAAGTCCGCATCCCAATCATGCCCCAAAGCGGAGACGACATGTCCTTCTCTGATCATGATTCTCGACGATGGCTTCTGCCGCGAGTTTGGCTCCTGTCACTGACGGGAGTCTTTCTCTATTCAATGTTTTCGCCGCCGCTCAGTGCTGCCGAACGACCTGTGAGCTTCGTCAACGAAATCATGCCCGTGTTGACGAAAGCAGGTTGCAATGTCGGTGTCTGTCATGCGAAGGCTGGCGGCGGTCAGAAGGGATTTCAGTTGTCACTGCTGGGATTCGAGCCGCTGGAGGACTTCGATCATCTGGTCACGGAGAGCCGCAGTCGGCGGCTGTTCTTCGGAGATCCAGACCGGAGCCTGTTGCTCCTGAAAGCCTCGGGCCAGATGCCACATGGTGGCGGTGTCCGTCTGGCCGCATCATCGGAAGGCTACGCTCTGCTCCGCGAATGGATTCGTCAGGGAGCGATGTTTGATCGCGAGACGGTTCCAAAGCTGTTGTCGTTTGAAGTTCAGCCGGCTCGCGGGTCGATCAAGCGTGGTGGCGAACAGCAGCTCAAAGCGATCGCGAAGTATTCGGACGGTAGCGTTCGCGATGTCACGAGCATGGCGCTTTATGAGTCCAACGATAAGGCGATGGCCGACGTGAGTGAACGCGGGCTGGTGAAGATTTCCGATATCGTCGGCAACGTCGCGGTGATGGTGCGGTATCAAGGGAAGGTGGCGGTATACAGCGCGTCGGTTCCGCTCGGCGCGCCAGTCGAGAATCTTCCGTCGCCGAAAAACTTTGTCGATGAGCAGGTGTTTGCAAACCTCAAGGGGTTGGGCATCCCCCCGTCTCCTGTCTGTGATGACGCGACGTTTCTGCGGCGAGTGACGCTCGACATCGGTGGGCGGCTGCCGACTGAAGAAGAATCGGCCGCGTTCCTCGCCAGCAAGGACGAGGGCAAGCGAGACAAGGTCATCGACGACTTGCTGCGAAGTCCCGACTACGCGGACTTCTTTGCCAACAAATGGACGGCGCTGCTGAAGAATCGTCGCGACGACGAGAGCGACACGGTTTCCAACTTCGCGTTTCATGCGTGGGTGCGAGACAGCTTTCTCGCCAACAAGCCTTACGACCAGTTCGTCCGCGAGTTGCTGGCCGCCACCGGGACCGTGATCGGCAATCCGCCAGTCGCGTGGTACAAGCGAGTCAAAGAGCCGAAGCAGCAGATCGAGGATGTGGCTCAGCTCTTTCTCGGCGTGCGGATGCAGTGTGCCCAGTGTCATCATCATCCGTTCGAGCGTTGGAGTCAGGACGACTATTACTCATTGGTCGCGTTCTTCAGTCAGGTCGGCCGTAAGTCGTCGGGAACTCGCGGCGAGGATTTGATCTTCCACAAGCGCGGGATTGCGGTCGCCGCGAACATGAAAACGGGAGTGCCGCTCAAGCCGGGCGCGCTGGGCGATGCGATTCCGGAGATCGCCGCCGATGAAGACCCGCGACTCAAGCTCGCCGATTGGATGGGCTCGAAGAACAACCCGTTCTTCGCGAAGTCGCTCGTCAATCGCTATTGGAAGCACTTCTTCGTGCGGGGCCTGATCGAGCCGGAAGACGACATCCGCGACACGAACCCGCCGACGAATCCCGCTCTGTTGGAGGCTCTCGAAAAGCACTTCATCGCCA
>JAYUFI010000012.1:0-7868 GCA_043738805.1 Planctomycetaceae bacterium
CAACCAGCGGCAACCGCTTTCTCGATGTCACCCATCTCATTCAAAGCGGTGACCATGAGGATCGGGATATCGTGAGTTGCTGCGTCAGCCTTCAAACGCTGACAGACTTCATAACCGCTGAGCTTCGGCATCATGATGTCGAGCAACACAATGTCCGGCTCGAAGGATTTGACCTTCTCCAGAGTGCTCGGACCATCGACAGCCATTTCGATTTCGTAGTCGCCGTCCAATAAATACGCTTCCAACAGTTCGCGATTTTGCTCGTTGTCGTCGGAGATCAAAATCTTCGACGGCCGCGCCGGTGATGATTTGGTTTTGGACATTTCAAGAATCTCTGGACGTGCTCGGTGACGTGTGAGCGGCGTTTCATGGGCGGGGATTATAGTGGCGGCCCATCGCGATGACATCAAGCACGCGCCTCGTCTGAGCAACCTCTTCCCAAACTTGAGGTTGAGTCATTCGCAACGCCGCCAAGTGGCCCCGCAAAAAGCCGAGATCAACCAACGTGTCGACGTCATACCACAGCGGCAACAACTCAAGACTTGCGTCTGTCTGTTGAATCGCAGCGATCATTTGTTCGAGCACTCGCGACGTGCTCCATTCCACGCGATCAAAGAGATCGCACGTGGAAGTTATCAACGACTGTGACTGTTGATGCAGGCCAATCAAGTAGACACCGCCGTCCGTTGCCGGGCCGAGCACACAACCGACATTCTGCAACGCGGACAATGCCTGTTCGACATCGTTCCGCAACAGCGTCGGACTATCAGACCCAATCAACACGACCGGCTCCGGCCCAAATGTCTCGAAGTAACTCTGCATTCGTTCGCCGAGCGATCCTTCCGGCTGAGCCCATAACTCGAACCGCCCGTCAGCGAGTCGTTCAAAGAATTGTCGGCTGCGTTCATCGTTTGGCGTGTAAGCCAAAATTCGTCGTGCGTTGATGTCGCGAAACCGCGCGCTCAAATCGCTTAAGAACGCGGCGTAAAGCTCGGCCGCTAATTCGTCGCCGATTGATCCTGCCAAGCGAGTTTTGACTTGCCCCGGCTCCGGATATTTCACGAACAGACCGAATGTTGCAGTCATGCTGGCGGACTTCCTTCGATCAAGCGTCGCAGCAACGTCTCCGAAATTCGGCCTTTGAAACGGACCTTGCCGTCGATCTCCACAACCGGAACCCAGGTGTCCCATTGCTGCCGCAATGATGGCTCGCGGTCGATATCGACTTGGCGAATTTCCGGCAAATGGGCCGAGTAGCTTTGCAGCAACTCGAACGCCTCATCGCACAACGAGCAGCCTTCACGCGTGTAAAGAATCACCGTTTGAAATCGCCGCCCGCGTCGAGTTGGCTGCCAATGCGTGCGTCTCTCGATGGCGGGAAGTTCGCGCGGGCCATGACTCATCACAAACAACCCAAATGCCACGCAGAGGATCGCGATGAACAAGCAAGTCATTCGCTGACCGTACCAAAACCGAGGCATATCCCACGGCAAGCCGGAACCGTTTTCCCAAGCGATCAAGCCCAGCACTCCAATGCCCAATCCCAGCAACACCGCTCCGAAGAATGCTTGCCCGGCAGTGAATTTGGAAGTGGGGATCATGCAGCAGATTCCGGTGACGTTTTTGAAACGTAGTACAGGCGGCTTACCTGTGTCGTCGCTTGTGCAACCACAGGCGAGCCGCCTGTGCTACGTTTGAAACCCAGTTCTTTCAGCAGGGTATCTCGGACAAACCTGACACGACAGGCAACTGCGGCGTGCTTCTCATTCGCGGTCAACGTCCTTAGATTGGCCCGCGTTCTCGTGGCCTTGGCGGAATTGAATGAGCCTCATTGTGAACGGCTCGCGCGGCAAGGCCCATTTCGGAGGAGTGCTTCTATGAAACGTCAGCTTGGGATTCTGTTCGCCGTCGTCGCGGTTGCGCCGTTGTTGGCTCTCGTTACCACGAATGCCGCTGATCCGGCGAAGCTCGAAGAAGGTTGGGTCAGCCTGTTCAACGGCAAAGATTTGACCGGTTGGAAGAAGAACGAAGACGGCAAGTTTGAAGTCGTCGATGGCACGATCAAGGTCAGCGGCAAGCGAGCGCACCTCTTCACCGAAAAGGAATTCAAAAACTTCGAGTACAAAGTCGAATGCAAGACGACCAAGGGAAGCAACTCCGGCTTGTACTTCCACACGAAGTTTCAAGAGTCTGGCTGGCCTGATCTGGGTTATGAAGTGCAGGTCAACGTGACTCACGGCGACAAGATCAAGACCGGCAGTCTGTACTCGGTGAAGAACGTTGAGGAAGTCGAGGTCAAAGACGACGAGTGGTACGAGACCTACGTCAAAGTCGTTGGCCGACACATCACCATCAAGATCAATGGCAAGACGACCGTCGATTGGGAACAACCCGAAGACTACAAGCACCCGCAATTCGCCGGACGCAAGATCGGCTCCGGCTCGTTCGCGATTCAAGCGCACGACGACAAGAGCGTCTGCTACTTCCGCAACATCCGCGTGAAGCCACTGGCGGACTAGTCTCCAAAGGTACGAACCGCAGTTACGTAGCCGTCACGCTCCGCGTGACGGGCCGATCGCTTCTCAACGCTGTGAAGTGCCCGGCTCATCACGCGGAGCGTGATGGTTACGTAGAGCTGCGGCGAATTTTTCCGGCTGTTTCTCGAACCGGTTGGACTCATGCTGCTCGGCTACAACACAAACGGTTTGGCCTGTCATCGCTGGCAGGATGGCATCGAGCTATTAACAGAGATCGGTTATCGCGCGGTTGGTCTGACGATCGATCATGCGTGCCTGAATCCGTTCGACGATTTGTTCGCGGCGGAACAGGGCGAAATGCGTGAGCTGTTGCAGCGACATCAGCTTCGCTCGGTGATTGAAACCGGTGCGCGTTTCTTGCTTGATCCGCGACAGAAACACGAACCGACGCTGATTTCTCCGACCGCCGAATCGCGTGCATCCCGCATCGAGTTTTTGAAAATCTGCATCGACATCGCGAAGGCGCTCGGTTCGGATGCGGTCTCATTTTGGTCGGGCGTGTTATCGCCGCACGTACCGCGCGAGTACGCCGATCACTGGCTGATCGATGGCTGCCGTCGAGTCGCTGACTATGCCGAATCGCAAGACGTGCCGCTCGCCTTTGAACCCGAACCTGGCATGTTGATCGAGACGCTCGATCAATACGGCGAACTGGCTGAGAAGATCGGTTCGTCAAAGTTCGGTTTGACGATCGACATCGGACACGTGCAGTGCGTGGAGTCAGGCTCGATCCCCGATCATCTGCGTCGCTGGAAAGATCGGCTGTGCAACGTCCACATCGAAGACATGAAGCGCGGGGTCCACGATCATTTACTTTTCGGTCAGGGTGAAATCGACTTCGTTCCCGTGATGGCCACGCTGCGTGAAATTGGCTACACCGGCTGCGTGAACGTGGAACTCAGCCGTCACAGCCACATGGCTCCCGAAGTGATGCGCGAATCCTTCGACTTCTTAACGAGATTGATCTGATGCAAGTAACCCGCAGCGTGAGCGAGGGCGGTCGCCCCACAACGTGCCGAATTCAAAGTGTATTGAAACGCTGGCCCTCGCTGACGCTGCGGGTTACTAAAGCACTCGGCCTCGTCATGCTTCTGACGTCAACGTTCGCTCATGCCGACGACTTTCCATCCGAGCTTGTCCGCTTCAAACAATACGGTGACAAACCGATCTTCACCGCCGCTGGGCCGGGAACTTGGGAAGTGAAGATTCGCGAACGAGGTTGGATTTATCTCGATCCCGCTGCTGACGGTTCTGATCCGGCGAAGCCGCGATATCGCTTGTGGTACACGGGCTACAACGGCCTGACCGAGGGCGTGAAGCAGTTGGGTTATGCGACGTCGAAAGACGGCATCGCGTGGACGCGACTGCAAGCGAAACCGATCTACGATCAACATTGGGTGGAGGACATGACCGTCGTGCCGCACGCCAATGTCTGGCACATGTTCGCGGAAGGGAAAGACGATTTCGCTCAGCTTCTGACCAGTCGTGACGGTATCAAGTGGCATCGCGAAGGTCAGCTTGATGTTCGCAAGCAGAACGGAACGCCGATCGAACCGGGACCGTATGGGACTCCGACCGTGTGGCTGGAGGATGGCGTCTGGCATTTGTTTTACGAACGGAGTGACCTCGGCGTCTGGCTGGCGACCACGCAGGATCTCAAAGTCTGGACCAACGTCAGCGACGAGCCAATCCTGCGTCCCGGTCAAGGGATTCACGATCGCGACATGATCGCCATGAATCAAATCGTGAAGCACAAAGGCCGTTATTACGCTTATTATCATGGAGCGGCGCGCGGTGAAGCGAAGTCGTTGTGGACCACGAACGTCGCAGTCTCAGATGACTTGCGAACGTGGCGAAAATACAGCCACAACCCGCTGCTGCCGCGCGAACTGAATCGGTCCAGCGGTATCGTCATTCCCGATGGCGACAAGTTCCGGCTCTACACGATGCACCCGGAAGTCTGGCTACATGTCTCGCCGTAGGGCGAACGATCCCAGAGGATAAACACAGCGAAGCCGCAATGCGGACGATGTGTCTCGCGTCGGCGCGGACGCCAAGAAATTGGTCATTCGTCAGGAGCGTTTCCAGATCGCAGCCTCGGGCTTGTCGCCACTGGATGGGCCAGTTGGAACGTGCTCAATCAAGCGTCGCACGAGAACGTCTGTCGTAAGTCCTTCGGCTTCGGCATGAAAGTTTAAGACAAGACGATGCCGCAACACCGGGGCCGCGACTGCTTGAACATCGTCGATCGTCGCGTGTGTCTGACCACGTAGAACGGCGCGAGCTTTTGCACCGAGAATCAAACATTGACTGGCTCGCGGACCGGCTCCCCACGTTATGAAATCGTTCACGAAGTTCGGGATGACGATCCCCCCCGGGGTTGAACCTTCAACGTGACGAGTCAGCCGCGTGAGCTGCAACGCATAGCGAATCACCTGATCGGCGACAGGAACTCGGCGGACGATCTCTTGCAGCCGCAGAACCTCTTCTACGCCGAGCACTTTGTTGACTGTCGCGTGTCCGCTGCCGGTTGTGCTCCGCACGATTTCAAACTCTTCGTCCTCCGTCGGGTAATCGACGTTGACCTGCAACATGAACCGATCGAGCTGCGCTTCGGGCAGCGGGTACGTCCCTTCTTGCTCAATCGGGTTTTGCGTCGCAAGCACGAAGAACGGCGACGGCAATACATGCCGTTTGCCACCGACTGTTACTTGCCGCTCTTGCATCGCTTCGAGCAACGCGGCTTGCGTCTTCGGCGGCGTGCGGTTGATCTCATCGGCCAGCAACACATGAGCGAAGACAGGGCCAGGCAAGAATCGTAGTTCGCGCGTGCCGGAGAGTTTGTCTTCTTGAATGACCTCCGTCCCGGTGATGTCCGCAGGCATAAGGTCCGGCGTGAATTGAATTCGATTGAACGACAGACTGAGCGTGTCGGCCAGCGTTCGGACCATCAACGTTTTCGCGAGTCCCGGCACACCGACGAGCAAGCAATGCCCCCCCGCGAGCATGGCGATGAGCAACTCTTCGACAACTCGCTGCTGACCGATCACGATCTTGCCTAGCTCGTGCGTGATGCGCTGATAGCTCTCGGCAAGCTTCGCGACAGCAGCCAGATCAGACTCCGGTGGCAATGCGTCAGACACAGGCGATGACTCCGATTCCGAGGACAAGGGACTTCGGAAGTAGAGACGGGCCGCGCGTTCGTCGCAAGCGAGTGAGTGTTTCCAGAAAGCCTGCATTTCTTCGGGCGAGTTCGATCCTCTGCAACCGCGGGCGAAGAAACCTATTCGCTGAGCACGCGCGGAACTGGTTCTGATGCCACAGAGACAACCGGTTCTTTTGCAATGCGTCTCGGTTCCACCATACCGCACCACGTTTGCATGCTGTCGAGCACTCCGAGCCGTTGTCCCAGCCAGCGTTGAATGCAGCGAGGCAACATCGCTTTGATCAGCGGCAGCAGCTTCACTTGCCACGGAGTCAGCAGCATTTCGCCATTCGCTTCGATGGCTCGAACGATCCGTTCAGCAAGCATTTGCGGTGTGAGCATTGGCATCAGAAACGGAGTCTTCACGCCGTTGAACATGCCGGTTGAGATGTAGCCCGGACAGACCGATGTGACTCGCACGTGATCGTGTCCCGTCAACTTCAATTCTTCGAGCAGCGATTCGGAGAAACCCAGCACGGCCCATTTGCTGGCGGCATACGTCGCCGCGAAAGGCAGCGGCAACAACGCCGACGCACTCGCGATGTTGATGATGTGCGACTCCGGCCGCGCGATCAGTTCGGACAAGAACGTGTGCGTGACGATGACCGGACCGAATGCGTTGACGTCGTAAATCGCTTTGTGGCGTTCGAGCGAAACATGCTCGAACGTGCCGCCGCTGACGATCCCTGCGTTGTTGACGAGCAGGTCGATCGGCCCGTGCTCCGCATGAATTCGCTCATGCACATCCAGCACGTTCGCCGAGTCCGTCACATCCATCGCATAGCCGAACGCGAGGACGTCCGACTTGTTGAGCAAGCTGACTGTCTCGGAAACTCGATCGAGTTCGCGATCGGTGACGATGATCTCGCTGCCCGCTTTGCCAAACGTTTTGGCCAGTTCGCGACCGAGACCGTGACCGGCTCCGGTGATGAGCACTCGTTTGTCACGTAGTTGTGTCATGGCTGTGACTCCGCCTCTTCGTAGCCCGGTTTTTCAAACCGAGCGAACTGATCCGCCCGATTTGAAAAACCGCTCAACATGTTGGGCACTCATTTGAAAATCGACGCGAAGGCGGAATACGTCAGTTCGGCGACATGCCGGAACGACGGTTGGTGATACAGGTTGAGGAGATGCCACGCGATCGGTTCCGCGTGGCGATGCAGCGGACTCCACAGCGGTTTCGGAACGACGGTCAGCGGACCTTCAAGGACTGTCTTCTCGATGGATCGGAGGCCAAAGGTATTGTGCGTCCAACCGATGCCGCTTTGAGGGTTCTGCAACGTGCTGCTCGGATAACCGCCCCACGGAAGACTCAACAGCGCGAAGGCAACTCCCGGCCATTGATTGATGCAGACGGTCCCGTAACGGAGCCGTGTCAGCGCGGCATCCAGTTCATTGCGTCCGCGCGCCGAATGCCGAAATCCGTCCGGCACCGTCAGGGTGGCACAGAGCGTGCCCCACAAACTCTCGTTCACGAAGTCGGTCGCTCGACCAATGAAATCGAATTCGTCATCCGCATCGAGCGGCATCTCGGCACAAACAGGCACGAACGATTCCTCATTGCAGAACAGCGGCGAGTCTTCCGGATCGACGTCGCGAAACAGTGTCCACGGCAGCCGAGGTTGTTCGCACTGAGTCGTCTGAGTCGCTCGATTGAGTTGCTCAACACCTTGTTCCTCGTATTCGTCCCCTTCGCTCGTGATCGACCACGCCATCCCCGCGAGTTGGCAACCGGTGAATCGCTCGAAGCGTTCGACCGCACCAGGGTAATACGCGACTCGACGCGGCAACCGGCTGAGAATCGCTTGCAAGCGCGACAAGAAATCCTCGCGTTGCAGCCAGTGTTTCCACGTGACGAGCACGCGCGTCGAGACGCAATTGAAGCCCGCGTTGTTGACGATCGACGCGGCGACATTCACCGCTTGCGATTGCAACTGCATCGCCGAGTATCGTCCAGGTACGATGATCCACGGCGAGACGTTGCCAAGTTCGCTCGTGATCGGCTTGTCGAGCAGCGGCTCATTCTCACGACGACGTTCATCGCGATCCGCCCCCGGTTCGCCCCAAACGATCGCATCGTGAGCCGCCGCTGATCCGGTGACATGCACATCATCGACCAACAGATG
>JAYUFI010000013.1:0-1051 GCA_043738805.1 Planctomycetaceae bacterium
TCGAGCAGCGCCCGACGGATTTGATCACGCGCACCCGTGAACTGGTTCATCAACTTCAGTGCCGAGATCGCGACCGGCATTCGGTCCGCGTTGTGTCCGTAGACCAAGGCGAAGGCGGCAGGGTCGATTTGCTTTCGCGTCCCGAAGTTTTGAACGGCGGCAGCCAACCTGGCGGCGGTCATGCCATAAATCGTTCGCAAGTTCGGATTCGGATCGCCGATGAGCAGCTCACTCGCAAAGGCGTCGGCAGCGTCTTCCACCTGATCGTTGACGACCCGTTCCAAATTGTCATCCGGCAGCAACTCGGAATCCGGTGTGACATGGCCCAGCATCAAATGTCCCAACTCATGCGCCAGATGAAATGCCAGCCAGGCGGGAGCGTCGTGTTTTTCTGCGAGCAGAATGCACGGTCGATCACCGGCGAACAGAGCCAAGCCATCGAATTTGCGGAAGCCCGTCCCCTTGGGGAGCTGGTCCAAATGCGCCACGACGATGCCGCGTTCCCAACAGAACCGCAACAACCCTTCGAGAGTGACCGACGGCGCAGGGACCAACACGTGAGCACGAACTTCTGCCGCAGTGACCCGGCTGGCGTCACTGACTTTGTTTTTGACGGCGCGGGCCAGCAGCGCTGCCATTCGCTGAGCAATCACGATCGAAGGGCGAATCACTTCAGGATTGGTCCCGCGCGTCGCACTCTTCAGACGAAACGATGTCGTCAACGGAAGGCTGAGCGTCGCTTGCGGGTCACAGAGCTGAGCGAAACCGATTTTCAAATGCTTCGCAATCGACGCTTCGGCCAGCGCGCGGTTTGCCGGAATCGCAGCCAGTTCATCGTCCCACCAATCGGGGAGGAGTACGGTGCGCACGAACCTTTCATCGAAGCCCAGCGGTTTCAATCTTTGATAGAGATCGTTCATGTGATGCTTGACGGTCATCATCCCTCAACTGAAACAGGACCAACCTAACAGCCTGTTGAACAACCCTGTAGGACGGGCACTCTTGCCCGTCGTTCAGCTTGAAACTCGACGGGCAAGAGTGCCCATCCTAC
>JAYUFI010000014.1:0-7862 GCA_043738805.1 Planctomycetaceae bacterium
GTTTGTGCGTGGGGGCTGGCGGCAACGGACGCTATGCTGCGTGACGTTGAGCTGATTCGAGTTCAAGCGGCTTGTCGGCTTGGCAGCGCTGCGTGAGACCTTTGAGCCATTGCGGGCCGATGAGATATTCGGTGGCGTAGCTGGCGAGCTTCGCGACTCGATTGAGCAAGTAGCTCGGACGCAGGCTGTAAGTCAGCGCGTTGTATTTCGTGATCCCAGCCAGCGTGCGCGAATAATTTTCCGAGTCGATGTCCTGCCGCATCGACCTCGATTTTTCGAGCAGCACTTGAAGGTTCGGATTGCTTTCGTCGCTGAAGCACGACACGACTCGAAAGCCGCAGCTTTCGGCCAGCATCTTCAAACTGCTCGGAGTGAAATTCGTGATGTGTGCGAAATGAAACAACCGCGCTCGCGTCGCGAACGGAGCGGCGAGGTTCGGACATTCGACGTACAGCAGGCCGTTCGCAGGGAGCAGTTTGTGGATGTGCTCAAGTGCTCGGCGCGGCGACCGGAAGTGCTCGATGACATGAATGAGCAGGATTACGTCGTGTTGCTGAGTCGTCGGCAATTCAAAGAGGTTGCGGTTCTGCACGTCGGCTCGAAGCTGCTCGTGAGAGAATCTTTGAAAGCCTTCGCCGGGATCGATCCCCGCCGCGCGATGGCCGTTGAGTTCAAAGGCTTTGACGTTGCAACCGATTCCGGTTCCGACCTCAAAGATGGAATCCTTGGGACCGACGAACGGCTTCAACCGGTGATAAATTCGCTGTCCGTTCACCCAAGCTCGACGCACACGGCGAGGGGACGGGGTTTCCTCACCGTGATACGACTGGCGGTACTCGCTCGCGTAGAACTCTTGCAGTTCGGCCTCGGTCGGCCGTTGCCAATGCGCAACCATGCCGCACCGCCGACAGATGCCGGTGTTGAGCGGCTTGCCATGACGGTCGAGCGTGGCGAGCAATTCGCGATTCAAACTGCCGCACAAGTCGCACGGATCATCCGTGTGAGGCGTGCTGTCTCCGAGCAATTGAGCGGCCATAACGCAAACTCCTTCGGGATGAGGCGTGCGAACGCACGCTCTCTGATTTCAGTCGATCCCTCACGCATCGTTCCAGCCGATTGCGACCAAGAGGCGGCGATATAGGCTGTCCGCAACAAACGGGTCAAGGTTTTTCGCGAGCCGAGGTTTGACTGACCTTACGCGGCGTTCTTGCCGCTCTTGATGAATGGCAAGACAACGGAAGCGGCTGTCGGCGTGGCGTTGATTTGTTCGAGGTCGGTGAGTTGATCAAGCAAGCCTCGGATGATGCGTTCGGCTTGGAGTTTTTCTTCGAGCCATTGAACACGAGCGGTGCGCCATTTCGATTCGCGCTTCTCCCACTCTTCGGCTTCGGCTTTGAGTCGCTGTTCATTGAGGCGGACTTGCTCTTCGCGAATGGCAAGTGAAGCCGGTCGTTGATCACGCTCGGCGCGGAGTTGATCCTGTTGGCGGCGGAAGTGGTCTTGAAACTGCAAGCGTTCCAACTGGAGTTCTTGCCGTTCAAGTTCCAGCTCGTCGCGCAAGCGGCGGTAATGCTCGGCGATCGCACCACGTCCTGCTTCGATGCGGCGGCGTGCCGTTTCGGAATCGACGGCGGGAAGCAGTTCGGCCCAGACTTCTTCCATCGCGAGTCGCGCTTCGAGAGCCAGCCGATTCGCGCTTTCCATTTCGGATCGCATCATCTCCAAACGTTGTCGGCGAGCGTCGAGTTTTTCGAGGTCGCCGCCGCGTTGTTCTTGTTGCTGACGGATCGCTTCTTGGTCAGAACTGCGGCGCTGTTCCCATTCTTGTTGTTGCCGCTCCAATTGCCGACGTTGCACATCGACTTCATTCGAACGATCTGCGAGCAGTCGTTGCAGCGTTTCCGATTCGCGATTCAGTGAGTGCTCACGATCCTCAAGAGATTGCCGGTAGCGTTGCAGTTGAGTCTCACGGTGATCGAGGTCTTCGTGACGCTTCACGAATTCGGCTTGAGAGATTTGCCGAGTCCGAGCCACTTCTTGCTGAGCGACTTCGAGTTCCCGCTGTGTTTGATTTAGACGCGTGGCATGTGCGACGCGTTCGCGTTCCCATTCTGTTTTCTGCTGATTCGTTTCACCGAGATCGGCTCGCAGTTGCAACGAATGTTCTTCGCGAGCCCGCTTGAGGTCTGCCTCCAATTGCTTGCGCTGATTTTGCAGTTCAGTCATCGACTTTTGCACGTAGCTGTCGTGAGCTTCACGCTCGCGTTGCACGACCGAGCGATCGGCGTCGCGAGTTGTCGCGAACTCCGCTTGTTCGATCGCGAACCGACGCTTCTCTTCGTCGAGATCGGCCGCCCATTGAACTCGCAGGCTTTGACGTTCGGATTCCCAATTCAACTGCAAGCGGCGCAGAGCTTCGTCATGCTCACGCTGCAATTGCTGACGTTGATGTTCCAACTGACGTCGTGTGGTGTCTAAATCTGCTTGTTGTTGTCGGCGTTGTTCGGCCCATTCGACTTGTCGCTTGCGCAGGCCGTCTTCTTGAATGCGTTGATCCGCCGCGAGCTGTTCTTGATCGCGACTCTTCTGCGTTTCCCACGCATCACGCTGATTGCGGAATTGCTCGATCTCACGGTCCAGTTCCCACGCATATTCTTTGCGGAGCCGGAGCTTCTCTTGTTCGATTTCTTGCTTCACGGTTTCGAGGATTGCTTGCTGTTCGTGTTGCAACCGCTCACGCTCGACATGCAACTGCTGACGTTCCGAGTCGGCCAGCGATTGCGATTGCTGCATCGCCGCTTTATCGACATCCAGTTGCCGTTCAAGTTGTTGCCGCAACATCGCTCGCTGTTGTTCGAGCGTCGTGTTTGCTTGTGTGAGTTCGCGTTCGCGAAGTTTCAGTTCGGCGAGAAGTTGCTCGGTCGCTCGAAAACGTTCGGCGAATTGCTGCTCTTGTTGAGCGAGCTGCTCCGTTCGCAAATGCAGTTCTTCTTCCGCATTCTGCGCACGCATTCGCAACGAGCGCTGTTCGCGATCGAACTGATTGAGTTGTTCGTTGAGATTTCGTTCGCGTCGTTCAAGCTCGTTGACTTGTGCTCGCAGGTTTTCAGCCACCTGACTCGCTTGCACGAACAGATCGACTTGCGAACGAGCGTCCGAGGCCGCACCCGCTGACGATAGACCGCGCAGACGCACTTCATGCACGTCTCCGATCCCGACAGGAGAAGCAACATCCATGTTTGAAGCGGCACCACGACTGGCAAGATCGCTCATGCCGGGAGTCCTTTCCTCGGTGAGCCGTGAAAAATGATCAACCACAAACACCGCGCGAGGCGAGGCAATCTGAAGTCGATCCGTGAAGGGGCGGGATTATGGAAGTGTGGCCAAAACGTGTCAATGTCCTGATTTTGAACGGAGCTTCGGAACGGGGCCGCAACAACATCCCTAGCATTTCAGTGTGCGGGGATGTTGTTGCGGCCCCGTTTCTTAAAGTTGGCCCCTCACGTCTTTGAAATCGCCTCATCCAAGTTCAACAACATGCTGGCGATCGTGGTCCATGCCGCGAGTTCCTCAACGTTCTGACCGCCAGCGACCGTCGAGCGTCCGACCGCCAACAGTTTCTCCGCAGCCCTTTTGTCGCGAGCGAATTTCCCTTTTGTGTCGCGCAGCAAGTTCAAGAGAACTTCTCGCTCAACGACCGTCGGTCGTCGGCTAAGCACCAACTCGCACGCGAGCAACAATCGGTCGTCGTCCGATTTCGTTTCGGCGAGAACACGCTCCGCCAGTTTGCGAGCCGCCTCCACGAACGTCGGGTCATTGAGCAGCACGAGCGCTTGCAGCGGCGTATTCGTGCGGGCTCGGCGGATCAAACAGAACTCACGATCCGGCGCATCAAACGTCGTCATGCCGGGAGGGGGACAGGTTCGCTTCCAAAACGTGTACATGCTCCGGCGATAAAGTCCCTCGCCGTTGTCGATGACGTATTTCTCACGACGTTCGACGGAAACGTCCTCCCACAATCCTTCAGGCTGATATGGCTTAACGCTCGCACCGCCGAGCCGCTCTCGAAGCAATCCGCTAACCGCCAGCGCATTGTCGCGGACGCTTTCCGCCGACAGCCGATATCGTGGACCGCGAGTCAGCAGTCGATTTCGTGGATCGCGTTCGAGTAACTGCGGCGTCACGTGCGAAGCCTGTCGATACGTTGCCGACGTCACAATCAACTTCAGCATCACTCGCTGATCCCAGCCAGTGTGAATCAACTCCGTGGCGAGCCAGTCGAGCAACTCCGGATGACTAGGCAGAGTTCCTTGAACGCCGAAGTCCTCCGCCGTTTCGACCAGCCCCGTTCCGAACAACAATTCCCACCAACGATTCACCGCGACGCGCGATGTCAGCGGGTGCTCGGTATTCGTGAGCCATCGAGCCAAATCGAGCCGAGTCACATCGTTTGTCGCGCTCTCTTTCGGCGGTTGATGCGATGCTTGCGCAGACGTCATCGCCAACACGCTCGGAACGCCCGCTTTCACTTCATCACCGCGCTGGTCGTATTGCCCGCGACGCAGCAAATACGTGGGCCGACGCGGCGTCGATTCGAACATCACCATCGTGACGGGAATCGCTTTGTCGAGTTCCGCTTGCCGCTTCGGCAACTCGCCGAGTTCAGCCTTCAATGTCTGTGACTCGCGGTCGATCCGTGCGAGGTAATACTGACGCAGCAGAGTTCGTTGCGATTCGTTCCGCTCACTTGGCGCAACGGCGAGGATTTCCTTGAGCTGTCCGAGCGACTGTCCCGCCGCGAGCGATGTTACTTCTTCAGCAGTCAATTCGACCGCATAAAGTTGGACGTCATCAATGCGCCCTTTGAACGGTGCCGACGCGTGTCGCTTGCCGATGTGAAACGGCTTGTCGGTCTTCAGTGTTCCGCCGAGCGTGTTGTTGTTCGTCACATCGAGCGCCCGCGATTGCCCATCGACGAAGACTTTCAGTCCAGTCGCTTTGCGAGACCCGTCATACGTCACCACCACGTGATGCCACTCGTTGAGTGACACCGGCTCCTTCGTGATGACTTTGAACCCGCTGTCCGGCCAATGATGCACGATGTGGCTCGCGACTTTGCCTCCCTCCAGGATCACGTCGTAACCGCGATGTGCGTTCGCCTCATCCATTTTCGACAACACCGTCGCCGGTTCGTTCGATGTCGGTTGAATCCACGCGGCGAGCGAAAATTTCTGTTCGCTGTCAAACGCGCCGATTTCACCCGCCTCGACGAACGTGTTGCCGTCGAAGTCCAGAGCGCTGCCGAACTTCCCCGGCGATCGAGCCACTTTGCCGCGAATCGCCCCTCGTCGAGTGGCATCGACTGCGTCAGCGACTTGATCACCGTCCGCTTCATCCAACGCAAAGTGAGCTATGAGTCCAACCGGCCCCGCCTTCGCGATCTCTTCCGGCGTCAGCGTCTTTTCCCAGCGTGCGACCTCCGGGTCGATGCTCGCTTCGCGCGCCTTGAACGCCGTTTCGATCTCCCCTTTGCGCCGCGCGAGCCGATCCAACTCCGCCTGCTGCTCGCGCGAAGGAACCTTGAGTAACGGCTCGGCCATGCGCCCCTGACTGTAGCCCACCACTTTGTCCGGGATGTTGTTGAAGAACGCGGCGAACTGGTAATAGTCGTGTTGCGTCAGCGGGTCGTACTTGTGGTCATGGCAGCGAGCACATTGCATCGTCAGCCCCATGAAGACGGTCGCGGTCGTATGGACACGATCGGAGACGTACTCGACGTGATACTCCTCTTCGATGATCCCCCCCTCGGTCGTCAGCACATGATTGCGATTGAAGCCGGTTGCCACACGCTGCGAGAGCGTTGCATTGGGGAAGAGATCTCCGGCCAACTGCTCGGTGAGGAATTGGTCATAGGGCATTCCGGTCGCGAACGACTCGATCACCCAATCGCGCCACGGCCACATCGTGCGTGTTTCATCGTTGTTGTAGCCGTTCGTGTCGGCAAACCTCGCCGCATCCAGCCAGTGCATCGCCATCCGCTCGGCATATCGCGGCGATGCGAGCAGCCGATCAACCACGTTGTCATACGCCGCTGGCGACGAGTCCCCCAAGAACGCCGCCAGTTCATTCGGCGACGGCGGCAGCCCGGTCAAATCGAGCGTCACACGTCGCAACCACGTCGCCTTATCTGCTTCCGCCGACGGCGCGAGCCCTTCGTCTTCGAGACGTTTCAGGACGAACGAATCGATCGCATTCCGCACCCAGTCATCCCGTTTGACCTTCGGCAACTGCGGACGCTTCGGCGTCACGAACGCCCAATGCTGTGCGAAGTCCGCCCCTTGAGCGATCCAGCGTTTGAGCGTTTCTTTCTGAGCCGCATTCAAAGGCTTCTTCGCATGAGCCGGTGGCATGACCTTGTCTTCGTCGTCTGCAACAATTCGGGCCACCACTTCACTCATCTCCGGCTTTCCGGGAACAACAGCGACTTTGCCAGATTCCCCTTTGGACAACGCCGCGTCACGACCATCCAACCGCAACTTCCCTTGCCGAGTCGCCTCGTCCGGCCCATGACAACTCCAGCAATGATTGGACAAGATCGGCCGCACATCGCGAGCGAAGTCCACACGATCGCTGCGAGCTGGCTGCGGTGAGTCTGCGAACGTTGGTTGGCCAACCAACATCACTCCCCAGCACACAACAGCGAACACCACAATTTGGGGCCGAAAAAAAGTTCGCATCGATTCCACTCAACGGAAATTAGGTCAGGCGAGGAAACGCTTTCAAAGCCGAGGATGAACAACTCCAGACGAAGCTATCGCACGAGCCGGGCATTCTACCAGCAATTGTCTGGATGCAGACCTCGCAGAATTCAGAATTGGCAAAGCCGAAAAATCATCGGAAGACCGGCCACAACGGAGGGCAAACGGCAGTGAGAACGAATCGTTGTGTTTTTGTGAAGTCGGGTGTAACTGGTTCGCTGGATTCACTCAGGTATGAATGTTGGGGTTTGACTTCACGTGCTGAACTCTGGATGACCTGAGGCGCGAGCGACCATGATTGCGAACAATGCTGAAGCGGCTGACTCGAACTGTCCTCGTTGCGGCACGGTGCTGGATGCGGCGGTCGCGGGTGGGATTTGTCCGGCTTGTTTGCTGAGGCAAGCGGCGATGGGGACCGGGGCCGACAGCTTTCCAGCAATGCCGTGGACGCCGCCGTCGGTTGATGAGTTGGCTTCGGCATTTCCGCAGCTTGAAGTTCTCGAACTCATCGGGCAGGGGGGGATGGGGGCGGTCTACAAGGCTCGGCAGAAGTCGTTGGGACGGCTCGTCGCGTTGAAGATTCTGGCTCCGCAACACGCTGCGAATCCAGACTTCGCGGAGCGGTTTTCGCGTGAAGCGAAAGTGCTGGCCGAGGTCAGTCACCCGAACATTGTCACCGTGCATGATTTTGGCCAAGCGGGCGAGTTTTATTTTCTGACGATGGAGTTCGTGGACGGCGTCAACTTGCGGCAGGCGATGACGGCTGGGCGGCTGACTCCGTCACAAGCGCTGGCGATCGTGCCGCCAATTTGCGAGGCGTTGCAGTTCGCTCACGATCGCGGCATCGTGCATCGCGACATCAAGCCGGAGAACTTGTTGCTCGACAAAGAGGGCCGCATCAAGATCGCCGACTTCGGCATCGCGCGGATGCTGCGCGGTGAAGTAGGACGGGCACTCTTGCCCGTCGTTCTCGATGGGACTGATGAGACGAATCGGACCGATGCGACGGGCAAGAGTGCCCGCCCTACAGACCTCACTCAAGAGTCGGTGTTGGGCACGCCGTCGTACATGGCTCCCGAACAGCGTGAGCATCCTGCGTCGGTC
>JAYUFI010000015.1:0-1051 GCA_043738805.1 Planctomycetaceae bacterium
CGCTGCTGACCGGCGTCGCGTATCCGGCGCTCATCACGTTGATCGCGCAGACAGTGTTTCACGATCAGGCCAACGGCAGCGTACTCGAACGAGACGGCAAGCCGGTTGGCTCCGCATTGATTGGACAGACGTTCGACGATTCGAGCTACTTCTGGGGACGTCCGTCCGCGACCGGTCCCACGGGATACAACTCGGCGGCTTCAAGCGGTTCCAACTTGGGACCGACGAATCCCGCGTTGCTCGACGCCATCAAGGGCCGAGTCGCAGCGATCCGCGCGGCTCATCCCGATCAAACCGGTCCAGTGCCGGCCGATCTCGTGACCGCGTCGGCCAGCGGTCTCGATCCGCACATCAGCCCGGCGGCAGCGGAGTATCAAGTCGCGCGAGTGGCCAAAGCTCGCAGCTTGAGTGCGGACAAAATTCGCGAACTCATCACCAGCAACACCGAAGGTCGCACTTTCGGCGTGCTGGGTGAGCCGCGCGTCAATGTCTTGAAATTGAATCTGTTATTGAATGCGGCCGGAGCAAAAACCAAATGAAGGAACGTCACGATGCAACTTCATTCGAACATCAAGCTTCACGGCAGCGATGGCTTGCCGGAAGACATTCCTGGCACGACTACGTCGTGGGGAGCATGGGCGGCTTACATCGTCACCGTGTGCCACACGATTCATTGCGGAGTTTGGCTGTATGTGATCGGCCCCGTTGGCGGCGTCGCGCTCATTGCCAGCACGAGAGCCATCAGCATCGCCGCGAAGCACTGCCAATTGAAGGTTTCACGGTGACGCGGCGCTTTGAGTTTCGGAATCCGCCGCGATGGGTCGGAAGGCTCTTCGTCGCTTTGGCAGCGAGCCTGCCGGGTGCTTTGGCAGGAGGGATCATCGCGCTGTGGGCCGGGCATTTTGTGATGTGTGTGGTCGTCGGTGTCGTGCTCGCGGCAATCGCGGGAGCTGCCTGGGAGACATAACGCGGCGGTTAGAAACCGGCGAGAGGTCATAATCTTGATACTTTCTTGATATCTCCTCGCACGGTTTTGAAACCGGTTAAAGGA
>JAYUFI010000016.1:0-20792 GCA_043738805.1 Planctomycetaceae bacterium
GTCGGCATTTTCGTCGTGAATGTGTCGCTGCACCGGCCGTGGTTGGAAGCATTTTTGTTTTCGCTGGCGTTGGCGGTCGGCCTGACGCCGCAATTGTTGCCGGCGATCATCAGCGTGAATCTCGCTCACGGCGCGCGACGTATGTCCGAGCAACACGTCATCGTGCGCCGGCTGGCTTCAATCGAAAACTTCGGCAGCATGGATGTACTTTGCTCCGATAAAACCGGCACGCTGACCGAAGGAACGATCCAAGTTGAAGGGATGATCGGACTCGACGGCCAGCCATCGGATGAAGCTCGACTGCTGGCCGCGATCAATGCCGAGTTTGAGTCGGGCTATGTGAACCCGATCGACTTGGCGATTCGCGCGGCTCATGGACTTGATCTGAAAAACTGGTCCAAACTCGGCGAGTTGCCTTACGACTTCCTCCGTAAACGGCTGAGCATTCTGGCAACCGATGGCTCGCGGCGATTGCTGGTCACGAAAGGGGCGCTCGACAACGTTGTTGCAGTCTGTTCGCAAGCGATGCGGCCTAACGGAAGCTGCGTGCCGCTGGCTGACGTGAAGGCCGAGATTGACCGACAATTTCATTCTCTCAGCGAACAAGGTCTGCGTGTGTTGGGACTCGCGCAGCGTGCGATGCCAGATCGCGGCACTGCATCACCGATGCTCAACAAAGCCGACGAGACTGAGATGACGTTCGTTGGCTTTCTCGTGCTGCACGATCCGCCCAAGGCGGGCATTGTCGAGACTATTCGCGAACTGCAAGAACTTGGCGTGCGGTTGAAGATGATCACTGGGGACAACGCATTGGTCGCGGCCAACATCGCGCGGCAAGTCGGGCTTGTTGACGCCGTGCTGTTGACGGGATCGGACCTGAGGCAGATCAGCGACGAAGCACTCGTGCAACGAGCGCCGACGGTCGATGTCTTTGCTCAAGTCGAGCCGAACCAGAAAGAGCGGATCATTCTCGCGCTGAAGACGGCGGGGCATGTCGTGGGCTATCTCGGTGACGGCATCAACGACGCGCCGGCGTTGCACGCGGCGGATGTCGGCATCTCGGTTGATACCGCTGTCGATGTCGCTCGTGAAGCGGCCGACATCGTCTTGCTGCGGCACGATCTGGGCGTGCTGAAAGACGGCATTCGCGAAGGGCGAGTGACCTTTGCTAACACACTGAAGTACGTCTTCATGGCGACCAGCGCGAACTTCGGCAACATGTTCAGCATGGCGGGCATTTCGCTGTTTCTCGATTACTTGCCGCTGTTGCCCGCTCAAATTCTGTTGATGAATCTGCTGACCGACCTGCCCGAAATGGCGATTGCATCCGACACCGTCGATCCGGAAGCGATCCATCACCCGCGCCGTTGGAGCGTGCGAGCGATTCGCAACTTCATGCTCGTGTTTGGCGGGATCAGCTCGCTGTTTGACATCTTGACCTTCGCCTTGCTGTTGTTCGTCTTGCACGCCAGCGAAGTCCAATTCCGCACCGGCTGGTTCCTGGAATCGGTTTGCTCGGCGGCTTTGATCGTCTTGTCGATTCGTACTCGCCGCCGGATTTGGGAAAGCCAGCCGGGTCGCGCGCTGTTCTGGGCAACGATCGGTGTTGTCTTTGCAACACTGCTGATTCCGCTGAGTCCTTTGAGCGGCCTGTTGGGATTCACTCCGTTACCGGCATCCTTCTTTGTCACGTTGGCAACGTTGCTGGTCGCGTATCTCACATTGGTCGAACTGACAAAGCGTTGGTTCTACAAACATTAGCCGTCAATGCGACCATGAATAATCCAGATTGAGGCGACGTGACATCGCTGAAGAGACTCATGCGTCGTCTACACGCAACCCCGGCCCAAGAATTCTGGAATGCAAAAATTGAAAGCGAACGCGAGGTTGAGGCGATTACTTCAAATTCACGTCGCACTTCGATAAAAGGCCCGCACTATGAAACGTCCTGCGAAACTGGCTTTGTCTGACGGTACAATCTTCGGTGGTTGGGGTTTTGGAGCCGAAGGAGAAATCTTCGGTGAGGTCGTGTTCAACACGAGCATGACCGGCTATCAGGAGATCCTCACCGATCCGTCTTATTGCGGGCAGATCGTCACGATGACGTACCCGCTCATCGGAAATTATGGGGTCAATGTCGATGACGTCGAAAGCGGCAAGCTGTCGCTGAGCGGTTTCATCGTTCGCGAGCTGTGCCGCTTCCCCAGCAACTATCGATCGAACCTGTCGCTCGACGAATACCTCGCACGGAACGGTATCATCGGACTCGAAGGAATCGACACCCGCGCCCTCGTCCGCCGCTTGAGAGTCCAGGGGGTGATGACCGGAGTGATCTCGACGATCGATCTCGATGACGAGTCACTGGTTGAAAAGGCTCGACGCAGCCCCGACATCGTCGGACTCGACCTCGTTAAAGAGGTCATGCCGCAACAACAAAGCAAAGACTGGGAGACCGGACTCAACGCGCTCGTCTGCGAGCCGATCACGCCGGGATACGACTCACTGCATCAGCCGCTCAGCGACAACTCACAAGGGCCGCATGTGGTCGCGATCGACTACGGCATGAAGTGGAACATCCCGCGGCACCTGCGTCAGCTTGGTTGCCGAGTCACCGTCGTTCCCGGTTCGGCCACGGCGGAGGAAGTGCTCAGCCACAATCCCGATGGCGTGTTCCTCTCGAACGGACCCGGCGATCCGCGACCGCTCGATTATGCGATCAACACGATCCGTGACTTACTCGGCAAGAAGCCGATCTTCGGTATCTGTCTCGGCCATCAATTGCTCGGGCTGGCGCTGCACGGCGAGATCTACAAACTGAAGTTCGGACACCGCGGCGCAAATCAGCCGGTACTCAACAAGCAGACCGGCACCGTCGAGATCACCTCGCAGAATCACGGATTTGCGTTGAAGGCCGAATCGCTCCCCAGCAACGTCGAAGTCACGCACATCAATTTGAACGACCAAACCGTGGAAGGGATCCGCTGCAAAGACGTCCCCGCGTTCGGAGTGCAGTATCACCCCGAAGCTTCAGCCGGCCCGCATGACAGCCACTACTTGTTTGGGGAGTTCCGTAAGTTGATGTGCTAAGTCGGGGAGTCCCGAATTTGAATGCTCAAACTGTATCCACGATCTATCACCGCTGAAGGAAAACTGACCGATGCCCGCAGAACGTACTCTGATCCTGTTCAAGCCCGATGCCGTCGAACGTCGCCTGTGTGGCGAGTTGCTCAGCCGTATTGAAAACAAAGGGCTCAAGATCGTCGGCCTGAAGATGTTGAAGGTGACTCCGGAACTTTCCAAGCAGCATTACGCCGAACACGTCTCGAAGTCGTTCTATTCATTGCTCGAATCGTTCATTACCTCTGGCCCGGTCGTTGCTGTGGCGATCGAAGGACCGGAAGCCATCTCGGTCATGCGAACAATGATGGGCAAGACCAACGGACGTGAATCGGCTCCCGGAACGATCCGGGGCGATTATGGAGTCAGCCGTCAAATGAATTTGATTCACGGCAGCGATGGCCCCGATGCCGCGAAACGCGAATTGGCCATCTACTTCAAGCCGGAAGAACTCATCGAGTATCAACCGATCCTTGCCCCCATGTTTGCGGCGGCGGATGAACTGGCGTAATCGTTCCGGTTCTGAAGTATCAAAACAAAAAAGCCCGGCTTCTTGCTCAGAAGCCGGGCTTTTTTGTTTGTCTGGTCCTCGTTTGAACAGTCTGCACGGCTCGCTTTCAAATTCTTGTTGGCGTGCGTGCATTGCGGCGCGACGCTCCGCGGCGCGATTCACGATGCGGAGAGTCGTGCCGCATTGGTTGCGGCTCCGCCGCGATGACTCACCGCCGTTGTTACTGACGGGACGAAGTCGAGCGTTGTCGGTGAGTCGATCCCGAAAAAGTTTAAGTCGGTTTTGGGTGCCGTTACGACCGGCGCGAGTTTGGTCAGGGAATACCGAAGAAAGGAATTGGCTCGTTGCGGATCGCGTTTGCTCGCGCACACTTGCTGAAGATGCTCAACCGGCAGATTCTGCGCGAGGTGCCCGAATGCGAATTCTCGACTGGCTTTACAACGTGCTCCGGCGCGACCGGTCGAGTCGTTATTGCCAGTACGACGATCAACGTCGACACAAGCCTCATGCGGTGGAATTGCTTGAAACACGAACGCTACCGAGTGCCGTGAGCTTTACCGGTGACACTCACTCAGCGGGTGTTTTGTGGATCAGCGTGAGCGAGTCGGGGGCGTCTTCGCTCAGTGTTGGTTCCAGTGTCGTTGCATCTGCGAACGGTCCTGTTGATGCCGTGAGAGTTTGGATCAATGGTTCACAAGTGGTGATCCGGCAAAGTAACACTCTTGCGACATTGAGCAACCTTCAAGCGGGTCTCGTTGGCCGAATCGTGGTCACGGGTGATGACAACGCCAACCTCATCGACCTCAGTGCTGTGGGCGATCGCTTTGGGCTTCAGCAGTCGCCAGAAATTGGTGGCATTCGGCCGTTGCCGACATCGGCGGCAGACCTGCAAAACTTGGCGGTCGGCAGTTTCTTCGGCACGATTGTGATGAGCGTGGGTGGCGATGATCGGATTGTTGGCAGCTCGTTCAATGATTTCATCGACGCTGGCGCAGGCCGCGATACTGTCATGGGACAAGCGGGTGATGACGAAATTTTTGGGGGCGACGGCGATGACATTTTATTGGGAAGCCTCGGCGATGACTGGCTTGATGGCGGTGCTGGACAAGATGTGTTGGTTGGCGGTTATGGTCGCGATCAACTCAATGGCGGCGCGGACGATGATTTGCTGATCGGCGGGACGGTCGATTTCGCGGGCGGGTTGTTGGCCGGGTTGATGGACGTGAGAGATCGTTGGCTGATGACTGCGGTGAATCCCGAAGTGCGGCGGCAGACGATCGCACCGTTGTCGATCACGGTCTTGGGAATTGACGACAATCGCGATGGCTTGTTGGATCGAACCGGCGGAGGCAAGCCGCTCGACATCACACCCACTTCGACTCGCTTTGTCGTGCCGACTTCAATGGCGGAAGCGTTCAATCCCGCGAACTATGGGAGCAATCTTCCATCGGGGACGAAATTTCTGGCACGGATCGACAACGAAGTGGTACGTGTTGTTTCTCGCATCGTGACGTCTGATACGGAAACCGAAATCCTGATTGTCGAACGTGCTGCGGGTGCGGCAGCGAAGAGTCATCTCGCCGGGCAGACGTTGATCGCACAAGCGTTGGCGGCGGAGTCACCTCTGCGACCGAATGCGCTGTGGTCCGATGTGATGAGCGCCAGCGTGACCCAAACACTGTTTGATGATTACGCCGCAAACACGCTGACCGGCGGCAGCGGGAATGATTTTTTCGTTGTCTCTGATGAGTTGTTGTCGTGGAGCGACACTCACGGTGATCCGGCGCTTGCGGCGGATGACATCGTGACCGATCTGCAATCCGGTGACGGTCGGTATCGCGCGGTAAACACGACGCCTGACAGCCATCGGCTTGCGGTCCCGCAAGATGGTGTTTCCGTGCCCGGTCCCGGCGAGACGTTGAATGTGTTACACGGCACAGTGACTCGCGTGGGAGGCGATCCTGGGATTCCTGTGACGGCGAGCAATTCAATCGGTGGCGCAGCGACGGATCCGTATGTTTGGGGAGGGCTCATTCGCCCCGCCTATGTGACAACGCCAAGCTACAACCTCAGCAGTGACCTCATGCAGCTCGGCAGTTATCCGGGAACGAATGGTGGGCTGAATGATCAAGGAGAGTTGCGGTTCGATTTTCTGCTCAACAGCAATCCGTCAGTCGATCCGACGACAAGTCTGACGCCGATCGTGGTCAAAATTCCGAGCCGCAATTGGCGCTGGAGTCAGAACCCTGCGGAGCCGAATGTCGAATACGGATTCGTGTCGGGCGTCGGGCCCAACGGACAATACTCCGGCGTGCAGAAGTATCGATTTCTGAATGCTGGTGAAGCGAATAATGGAAGCGGCATACAACAGCTTTATCAGTTCCCATCGCAGACGTTGGTGTTCACGTCGTTTGATCCGATCTTGTCTGGCGGATTGATTTTCACTTCGAAAGCGGAGCTTTATTTCAATCCAGAGAACGGCCACAACTACATGTTGCTGGCGGGGAATCCGCGTAGCGTCGATCAACCGAATGAGTTTGATCGTTCGATCGTGAATGCATATGTCGTGGATCTGGATGTTGCGACAGTACCGAACGTCGGCGCGAACGGAGTCACGTGGCCGGACCCTGTCGTTGTGAGTTATCCATTAACGGCTCCAGCCGGAACGCCGGGGTTTCCGAGCGGTAGTCAGCCGAGCAATCTCGACGATTTTCATTTCTCGCCCGACGGCCGTTACATCATGGTCGTTTACGTCAATGACACCGCCGCAGGTTATCGGCTGCTCGATGTGGATCTCGATCACGGTGTGATTGCTCCGCACGTCATGCCGGTGACGCCGACACCGAAAGAAGATTATCCGATACTGCGACAGGACGATGTCCGGCAGAATGGGTTCTTTCCTTTTCTGTGGCACCATCCGGTATTCGCAACCGGAGCGAGTGGGAAAACTTATGTCGTCGGTCAGCCGGGGAAGTGGAGCAAAGACAGCCTCATCAGTCCGAACATTCAATATCTCGCGGGAGGGAACACGATCGGTCAATTGCTGCGATTCGATCCGACGGAGAACAACTACGCCGCTTTGACAAATCCGGCGTTTGAGAACATCGGTCTGTCGCGCGAACAGATCAGCCATGTTTCGGCGACGGACACACAGAATCCCGGATATGTCTTCGTGTCGTATTACAGCGGCGACGATCCGTTTTCGGCGTCGTCACCGGCGTACAAAGGGGCGATTGTTGCGGTCAACATCGAGCAGCCGATCGGGCCGCAGGGGGCGATCGTGCTCGCGCAGCATCGGACGCAAGGAGGCGATCAATACCTCACGCAGCCCATGTTGAATGCGTCGTCCGACGGTACTCACGTGCTTTTCATGAGCACATGGGGAAATTATCAACAAACGGTTTCGACCTACGAAATTAGCGCGGGGCAGCGTGTCGAACTCGACGCGAGCGGATCGGTCATCTTGCGACATACTGGGACAAACACCGTCGCTCTGTTTGCAAGTGCGAGTGCGACGACGCCGATTGCGGGGACGCAGCGAACGGTTCAGCCGCTCGACACGCTCGTCATCAATGCGGTTGCGGGAACATCGTTGCAACTGGCGATCGACTTCTCAGCGGGATCGCCGGTGCCAGTGGGGACCGTGTTAGAAGTCAACGGCTCGAATCAAATCAGCGATCAAGTCCAGATGTTGAAC
This sequence comes from Planctomycetaceae bacterium, assembly GCA_043738805.1. GTDB lineage: Bacteria > Planctomycetota > Planctomycetia > Planctomycetales > Planctomycetaceae > SXKJ01. Next base: position 7,326 of record JAYUFI010000016.1, read on the forward strand.
TCGATCGCCAGTTGGACGTGGACGCTGTCGGGGAATGGTGTAGGACAAGTGAGGGCGATGTCGATTGGGCTGATTCGGTTCAGCGGTATTGGCTCGTTGATCGGCGGTACGGGGGCTGACGAATTCGATATCGCGGCCAATGCCGTTTGGTCGGGAGTACTCGACGGTGGCGGCGGAAACGACACGCTCAACTTCCGAGCGATGACATCGAATGTGACCGCCTCACTGATCGACAACAGCGTGAGTTATCAAACAAACGGCGTGAACTTCGTCGGGCAGATCAGTCACTTCGAGAACCTCATCGGCGGCTTCGGCAACGATCGACTGACGGGCGACACGCAAGCGAACTCGTTGGACGGCGGTCCTGGCAACGACGTGATTGTTGGTGGCTTTGGCAACGACACGTTCGTCGGCGGATTGGGTGATGATTCGTTAGATGGCGGTGCCGGAATTGATCTGCTGGTTGAATCCGGCAACGTCAACTTTGCATTGAGTGACACCGCGTTAATCAGCGATGTCGGCAATGACACGCTGGCGAATGTGGAACTCGCGAGTCTGACTGGCGGTATCGGCGACAACGTTTTGGACGCGAGTGGGTTCACCGGTTCGGTCACATTGGATGGCGGTGCGGGGAACGACACGTTCCGTAACAGTTCGGGAGACAACAGCTTCATCGGCGGACTTGGCAATGATGTCTACAAACTGAGTTCACTCGGCAACGTGGTGTTGAACGAATCGACGAACGAGGGGAACGACACGCTTGATTACTCAACGGCTGTCGGAGGATTGACGATCGACCTGACGAGCACCACACGTCAAGAGATTCGCCCCGGACATTGGTTAACGCTGAGCGGAGCGATTGAGCAGTTCGTCGGTTCGCCGTTTAGTGACGTCGTGACGACGTCCGTGAGCACAGCGGTGATTCGCAATGTTGATGGCGGTTCGAACGTTGATACGTCTGTCGTTGATGTTTTGCGAGTCCTCACGGGCACGAACTCGTGGACATTGACCGGTTCGATATCGGGACAAATTGCGAATGGCGGAGTCGGTACGCCAGTCAGTACACCGATTCAATTCAGCGGCTTTGAATCGCTCATGGGAGGAAGTGGTGCCGACACGTTTGTGGTCGCTCGGAATGCAACGTTCCTCGGTGTTGTTGATGGTGGCACCGGAACGAACAGCCTTGATTGGTCGCAATCGGCCTCGGCTCGCAACGTGATGTTGACGGGCAATTCAGACGGCGGCTTCGCAGGTTCGGAAGCCTCGTCGCTGACTGGTTTCCACAACATCGAATCTCTGATCGGCAGCAGCGTGAGCGATTCGTTGACCGGACTGGCGACGGATGCCGCGTGGGATGTCGGGCTTGGCCAATACACCGACTCAACGACGGGGCGAAAGCTGAATTGGACGTCGTTCGAAGTGCTCAATGGTGGAAGTGGGACCGATTTATTTGTGGATGTTCCGCCGCAATCGACGACGGTGATGAACGGCGGGGTCGGAAATAATTCGTGGCAGGTCATCGGCACGTGGTCGTTGTCGTCGAGCAGTTTGCCTCCGAACATCACGAATGTGGCCACGATTATCGGAGCGGGAACGGCGGATGTCCTACTCGGTTCGAACGCACCGGGACTGTTTCTGATCACCCCGAATGGCGTGACGGTTTCGGGGAGTGCGCTGACGTTTCAGGGATTTGAAACCGTTCGCGGAGGGACCGGTGATGACACGTTTGTGATGTCACCGAACGCGACGATCAGCGGTATTGACGGTGGTGGTGGAACGCGCGATCTCTTGGATTACTCGCTGTTTCAAACAGGCGTTTCGGTCAACTTGGGAACCGCAACCGGAATCGGCAGCGTTGTAAATATCAACAACGTTCGCGGCGGCAGCGGAGATGACTCGATCGTTGGCGGAAACAACGCGGATTATCTGGATGGCGGGCCGGGCAACGACACGCTCGACGGACAAGCGGGGAACGACACGCTGACCGGCGGAGCGGGTTTTGATGTGCTCATCGGCGGTCTGGGAGCCGGAGACCGCGTTGTCGAAACTCGTGATGCGAACATGCTGTTGACGAGTTCGTCACTGTCGTTCGGCGGCGTGCCAGAAGATTCACTTTCCGGAATCGAGCAAGCGTCGCTCACTGGCGGCGATGCGGCGAACGAGATCGACACGACAGCGTTCGCCGGCGTGGTCACGTTGATCGGTGGCGCTGGCGATGACACTCTGCGAGGCACCAGCAACAACGACAGTCTCGATGGCGGCACGGGAAACGATCTGCTCGTCGGCGGTGCGGGGAACGACACTCTGTTTGGTGGCGATGGCAGCGACATCTTAGACGACAGTCCGAACGGCAACACGATCGCTGGCGGCGCGGACGGCGATGTGTTGCGGATGAGTGGAACTTGGCTGCTCAGCACAACGTTGCCCACTTCGATCACCGGAATCGAGACGATTCTCGGCAACGGTGCGGCGGACACATTGCAGGGAACAACGGCTGCCGACAGTTTTTCGATTGCGGCTGATGGAACAATCACGACGCCGTCGAGTTCGCTGATGTTCGTCGGCTTTGAGTCGCTGCTCGGTGGTAGCGGGCCGGCGATTGATTCGATCAGCGGCACAGCGGGTGATGACGTTTTCACACTGACTGTTCCCGGCAACGTGCTTCTCAACAGCGTCACATTGCAAGGTTTTGAAGCCGTCACCGGCGGAGGCGGGAACGATCGCTTGCAAGGTGCGGATAACAGCGCGGATGCGATGACGATCACTCCGACCGGAGTGACGGTCGTTCGCTGGACGGGCATGACTTTCAGCGGTTTTCAAACGCTTGACGGCGGCAGTGGTTCGTCACCAGACACCCTGACGGGGACTGTGGGCAATGACCTCTTTCAACTTGGGACACCGGGCATCGTTCTGTTGAACGGCATCACGCTACGCGGGTTTGAAGTCTTGTCGGGCGGAACCGGTTCCGATCGCGTACAAGGCACAGACACGGCGGCAGATTCGTTCGTCGTGACCTCGGCAGGAGTCAGCGTTGCTGGCTGGGACAACATGATCTTTCAGTCGATCGAGTTGCTCGTTGATGGTGGCGGCGGTGACTTCATCGACACGCTCTCCGGCGGTCCCGGCAATGATACGTTCACAATCGACGCGAGCGGTGTGGTGAAGGTCTTTGGCATTTCGATCACCGGCTTTGAGGTCATCTCCGGCGGTGGAGGCAACGATCGACTGGTGGGTGTGGCGACGACATCCAACGTCTTTCAAGCGACCGCGTCTGGTATCAAAGTTGGCGGCTTGAACAACATCCTGTTTGACAACTTCGAGACCCTTGTCGGCGGCAAAATTAGCGACACACTGCAAGTGCTCGACGGCGCAACGTTCAGCGGCCTGTTTGATGGCGGCGCGGGAACTGACAACATTGATTTCTCCGCATCATCGCTCAGTCGCACAGTCACGTTGACCGTCAGTTCGCCCGGCGGTTTTTCAGGACGCGAGCAAACAACCGGCCTCACGTTCACGGCCACTGAATCGGTGAAAGGGGGCAGCGGTGCTGACACGCTCAACGGACTTGGATTGGCCGCCACCTGGGACATCGCTGCCAAGCAGTACAAAGATGTTTCCAAGGCGACTCCTCGATTGTTGAAGTGGGATTCGTTTGAAAACCTCGTCGGTGGCGCGGCTCGCGATGTGTTTACAAACGTGACGGGAGCAACGTCCTACACACTCACCGGCGGCGCGGGAGATGATTTGCTCGACGCCTCAGCGGCAACCGCACCAGTGACGCTCAACGGCGGCGACGGCAACGATGTTCTCAAAGGAGGCCGCGAGTCCGACCTGCTCAACGGCGGATCGGGCAACGATTCGCTCGATGGCGGAACGAGCAACGACATTCTTTTCGGCGGAGCAGGCAACGACACGCTGAAGGGAGGTGCGGGCGATGATCGACTCGCTGGCGGCCAAGGAAGCGATGCGCTCCTCGGCCAAGACGGCAACGACACGCTCGTCGGAGGTTCCGGTGCGGACAACCTCGACGGCGGCCTCGGCAACGACATCCTCGCCCCACGCACCGGCAGCGGAGCGATCGAAGCGGACACCGGACCTCAACCGACCGCCGACGATCTGTTGATCGCGACCGCGTATGTCTTGTCGTCGGAATACACGTGGCAAAGCCAATCTCTCAAACCCTTCGAGTGGCTCGGCACCGACTACGAAGCGGATGTTGTGACCTTAAAAACTGGCAGCATTCGCTAACTTCGCCACTCAAATCACGACGATTGTTGAGGGGATGTCAGAGCCGTCTTGATGTGAGTACTATTTGGCGGACGTCCTCCAGTTCGAACGCCAATATGGCCTTTGCTTTCAACACGTCTCCCAGCGATTACCTCTTCATGCCCGATGATTCCAGCATTGAGCTGCAACAACTGATTGACCGGTTTCAACCAGGCGATGCGGCGGTGCGGCGTGAACTCATGGAGCGAGCGCTGAGTCGGCTGCGAAGGCTCGCGGCGAAAATGCTCGGACAATCGTTCTCTCGATTGCAGGCGCAGCATGAACTTGACAGCGTCGTGAATGAGACGTGGATGCGGCTGGCTCAAGCGCTGGAGCAGACGGAATTGAACTCGGTCGCCGAATTCTTTCGGTTGGCGGCTCACAAGATTCGGCAAGTGCTGTTAGACATGGTCACTCGGCAGCAACGTTGGAATCGCGAGCAAGCGGTCGATTTTCAAGGTGGTGATTCGTCGGCGAACAACGATCCATCGCAGCAAACTTACAATCCGGATCAACTCTCCGTTTGGACCGAGTTCCATGAGCGAGTCGCGACATTGAACGACGAGCAACGCAGAGTCTTCGAACTGCATTATTACTTGGAAATCTCACAAGCTCAGATCGCAACGATGCTGAATGTTCCTCCGCGACAAGTCAGCCGCTTGTGGATTACGGCGACAGATCGACTCACCGAAGGCTTGAGCGTCGCAGAAGGAGTGCTGGGATGACGCCGATGGATGATGATCGAGTCTTAGATTTGTTGGTCGAATGGGATGAAGCGCGTCAGCGAGGCGAAACTCGCGAGGCGGAAGATCTTTGTCCGGATGACTTGGCAATGCAGCAAGCGTTGCGAAGACGAATTGAACAGCGGCGGCGGGTTGAATTGATGATTGAGCCAGTGCTGCGAGAAGACCAAGAAACATTGTCGAGCGAAGCTCTTTCAGCCGCGACTCGTGAGCGTACCGAATTATCTGGAGCGGATGACAAGCTGCCTGAGCGGATTGGTCGGTATCGGCGCGAGCGACTGTTGGGACGGGGCGGCTTCGGGCTTGTCTACTTAGCACACGACGAACAGTTGAATCGACGTGTGGCGATCAAAGTACCGCATCCACAACTGGTCTCACGGCCCGATGAGGCGGAGGCCTATCGCGCTGAGGCGCGATCGGTCGCGAGCCTCGATCATCCACACATCGTCCCAGTGTTCGATGTCGGCAGTACCGAACTCTGTCCGTGCTTCGTCGTCTCGAAGTACATCGAAGGCACGAGTCTCGCGAAACGGCTCAAGGAGTCGCGGCTGTCGTTCGCGGAGACAGCGACGTTGCTCGCGATTGTGGCGGAGGCGTTGCATTACGCTCACAAGCAGGGCTTCGTGCATCGCGATGTGAAGCCGGCCAACATTCTGCTGTCGCAAAGTGGCGAGCCGTTTGTGATCGACTTCGGGCTTGCGTTGCGAGAACAAACGCTCGGTGACGGACGACGCTTTGCGGGAACGCCGGCTTACATGAGTCCCGAACAAGCTCGCGGCGAAGCGCATCGAGTTGATGGTCGCAGCGACATCTTCAGCCTCGGCGTCGTGCTGTTTGAGATGCTCACAGGACGCCGACCGTTTCAATCGGAAAACGATCACGAGCTGCTGTCGCAGGTCGTCTCGGCCGACCCGAAGCCACCTCGGCAGATTGACGATCGTGTGCCGAAGGAGTTGGAACGAATCTGCCTCAAGGCCCTCGCCAAACGTGCGACCGAGCGATACACGACCGCGCGCGACTTCGCGGATGACCTGCGGTTCTATCTCAGCGAACGAACGGTCGGAGACTCCGAGCGACCGACGCCAAATCCTTCGATGATCACTCCGACAACAACGCCGACGTCCGCGAACACGCCGCGATTCGGTTCGTCGGAACTGGAAGCCGCGTCATTCAAGATCGTGCCAAAGGGACTCCGCTCGTTTGACGAACACGATGCCGACTTCTTCCTGGAACTGCTGCCGGGACCGCGCGATCGCGACGGGTTGCCGGAAAGCATTCGGCTGTGGAAGACGCGCATCGAAGAGATCGACACTGACAAGACTTTTTTGGTCGGTTTGCTATACGGCCCATCAGGAAGCGGCAAGTCATCATTGATCAAAGCGGGGTTGTTACCTCGGCTGTCTGAGAACATTGTGACCGTGTATCTCGAAGCAACGCCGGACAAGACCGAACAACGATTGCTCAACGGTCTGCGAAAACGATGTCCGGAACTCGCGAAAGATTTGTCGCTGAGGGAAACGCTCGCCGCACTGCGACGTGGGACAACGAACATCAAGCAGCCGGCCCGCTTGCTCATGTCGTCGAGCGAAAACACAGGCGAGCCCCCTGTGCCACGAAAAATTCTCATCGTGCTCGATCAATTCGAGCAGTGGTTGCACGCAACTCGCGAGCAACAAGAAACCGAGTTGGTCGAAGCGCTGCGACAGTGTGACGGTGAGCATCTGCAATGTGTCGTGATGGTCCGCGATGATTTTTGGATGGCGGCAACTCGTTTCATGCGCGAACTGGAATTGTCGTTGATCGAGGGTTTCAACTCAAACGCGGTCGATTTGTTTCCGGTGCGACACGCTCACAAGGTACTGATGGCGTTCGGACGAGCTTTCGGCACGTTGCCGTCAGCAATCGAGCAGACGACTTTCGATCAGCACGAGTTCGTGAAGCTGGCGGTCAACAGTCTCGCTCAAGACGGGCATGTGATTTCGGTTCGACTCGCGTTATTCGCCGAGATGCTCAAAGAGAAGCCGTGGGTTCCGACAACGCTCAAAGAGGTCGGCGGAACGGAAGGAGTCGGCGTTGCGTTTTTGGAAGCGACGTTTTCCGGAAAGACCGCACCGCCGTCGCATCGTCTGCATCAGAAAGCCGCTCGTGCGGTCCTCGCGTTGCTGTTGCCGGAAGCGGGCATCGACATCAAAGGTCATGTGCGATCGTATGCGGAGTTGCTCGAAGCGTCTGGCTATGCGCGTCGTCCACAAGACCTGGATGATTTGATTCGTATTCTCGACAACGAGGTCCGGCTCATCACACCGACCGATCCGGTAGGTGAAGCCTCGGACGAGCACGTTCAGCAGACAGAAACGACACTGAAGTGCTTCCAACTGACTCACGACTATTTGGTTCCCACGCTACGCGACTGGCTGACTCGCAAGCAAAAAGAGACGCGGCGTGGGCGAGCCGAATTGCAACTCACCGAACGCTCGGCGTTGTGGAACGCGAAGCCTAACAACCGCATGTTGCCGTCGTTGGCCGAATACTTGAGCTTCCGTCGTCTCATTTCTCGGTCACGCTGGACCGAACCGCAACGCCGCATGATGTCGCGAGCGTTTCGAGTTCACGTCAGTCGTTGGAGCGTCGCCGCCACCTGTCTGCTGACGGTTGTGTTTACGGTGCAACGGATTGTTTTTGACCGTCACCAAGAGCGAGTGAAGACCGCAATTGACGCCGTTCAAAACAGTCTGGTCGCGACGGTGCCGGGAGTTCTGCGTGATTTGCAAAGCCTGCCTCGGTCGTTGACGCTGCGTGAAATCAAAGCTCGTTCCTCGACCAGTGACGCCAAACAGCTCTTACGAATGGGGTTCGCGGCGGCGGAATTGGGTGAGGCTGACGTTGCTTTTCTGACAGCGCGAATCGCCACGGCTCCGTGGGAAGAGGTCGATCATCTGGTCACGGCGTTGCGACCTGTTCGCGGGAAAGCGCTCGTCACGATTCGAGAACTCGCCGCCAAATGTGTTGACGGTTCCAATTGGAGCTTGAATGCGAAACTGGCCATCGTCGCGCTTTATCTGGGTGATCAATCTCTCGCTTCAGAAATGTGTCAGATTGAGAATCGTCCCGACCCCATGCAGCGCACTTGGTTTATCGAACAGTTTTCCGGATGGCACGGAGACCTCGTCAAATTGGCGGACATCGCCCGCAGCATCAACGATGCGGCGCTCCGCTCCGCACTGTGCCTCGGACTCGCCAGCATCTCGCCCGAACGGGTGACGAGCGACGTCAAGAATGTGTGGCATCCGCTGTTTAGCGAGTGGTTTCAAACCGCATCGGACAGTGTCACTCACAGTGCTTCAGGTTTGCCGTGTTTGTACTGGGGCCTTGAATTGCCGCCAGTCGAATTGTCACGAGCCCCCAGCGATGACCGAGATTGGTTTATCAATTCCCAGCGGATGACGCTCATCAAAATTGTGCTGCGACCAGATCTACTGAATCCAGCCAACTCAATGCTTTATCTTTCCGATCGCGAAGTGATGCAGGCACAGTTCACGGCGTTTCTGGAAGATTCGGATTACCCAACAGAAGAGAAGCCCAAAGGAATTCTCGCGATTGAGCTGCAGAACCCAGTCTTTCCCATCCACTCCGTCAATTGGTTCGACGCCGTCATGTTTTGTAACTGGCTGAGTCGCCGCGAAGGGTTTCAACCGTGCTATGAAAAGACCGCCGCTAAGCACAAGTCTGGGTTCGACGATTGGCGGTTGATTTCCGGCGTCGCTGGCTACCGTTTGCCGACGGAACCGGAGTGGGACTTCGCCTGCAAAGCGGGGACAACCACATTGCTCTCTTTTGGGGATGGTTCGTTTTTCCCGCGATACGCCAACGTCAATCGAATCGGCATGCTTCCTGTGGCGATCAAGATGCCTAATGGTTGGGGACTGTTCGACATGCACGGCAATGTTGGCGAGTGGTGCAACCATCTTCCACCCGGCTTTGACTCGGTTGACCGTGTGGCCAAAGGGCACGGTTTTCTGGCCAGCATTTCTCAGGCCGCGAGCAACACACGATACTTGCGTGACCCCAGCCACCGTATGATCGACCTGGGGTTTCGAGTGGCTTTCGTTCAGTTTGGCAATGTCAGTCAACCGAATAAGCCCGCTCAGGAGAAATGACGGTGATTCAGCAATCGTCGATGCCCAGTCGATACCGCATTTCCTCGAATTGGCGTGAGAACTCATCGCTGGAGGAATGAACGTGCTCGGCTTCGGTGATGAATTTGATTTCGTCGTCGCATTCAAGACCGTGTTGATTGAGCACCGTTTCAAACTCACTGAGGTCATGACCGTAGATGATCAACAGCTTGTGCTCGTCGAATTGAACTTCAACCGGCACTCGCGGATTTAAGACGGCGATCCCTGTGCAGCCGTCGTTCAAAAGCATCTCTTCAAAGTCGTACAGAATGCTTTTGAGGATCGGGAGGTCGATGTGCTCGCGGTACATGTCATCGTGATTGCCGTTGTTCTTGTCGTGGCTGGTCTCCAAGACCACATCAACCTCACTGCCGATCGGATCGAGCAAATCCATGAAGAGATCAATGACATCTTCTTTCGAGACACTTGCCATCAGCACCGGGATATCAACTCCCGTGCGTTCGTCGCGGTACTTGTCGTGGCGATAGCCGGCTCGCGGGAGTACCTGCAAATCAAATGAAGGGCGGACGGCATCTGTCAGTGTGAAGCCGTCGTAGTCAGACACTTTCAAGTGCGATTCGAGTTGCGCTTCCGAGAGATCCTCGAAGCTGCTGCGACCGCGTGGCGGTTGTCCGTCTCGAAACGTGCTCTTGATGAATTTCTTAAGGAAGCCCATCGGTAAGTTCTCACTGACTCAGGAAGAGTCATCGCCCTAAGAGGTCCGAAATGTATGACGACGATCTGCGGTATGCGGAGTTATCGATTCCGCATACCGGCGTCCTAACGAACGGCTCTTCGATGGAAGAATTACGTTCATTGGAAGCTCGCGGCGCGGTGACGCAATGCGGCTCCCTCAAGACGCCCAACTCTAGCACGAGTTCTTGGTGACTCTGCCGAGGCTTGAGTCTTTGATGACAAAATCGAGTGCCCGCGCATGAACAACCGCGAGAACGGCAGTTTGGCGAAAGCTTGTCACGGAGCGAAAAGGTCGGACAAACGGAGACTCCGACGCTTTGTCCGATTGTCCCAGGGTGGCACAACCGGCACGGCTGACTCAACCGACAGCTTATCTTCAATGGTCGCTGGAAATTCCCGATCCGCAAGCAAGTCTGATCAAGACCGTAATCGTTAATTCCATGTACTTTCTCTCAACGAAAAACCCCGACCGATTGATGACTCTGATTCGTCACCATCCAGTCGGGGTAAGAACGCTTCTTATCGGAGAGTTTCAAACAGCTTGCATACCTGCAGTTTACTTAACAGCGGCAGCAGCAACCTTGTTCGAGGCTTTCGCCAAGCGAGACTTGAGACGTGAGGCTTTGTTTTTGTGAATCAAATTCTTCGCACCGGCTTGGTCCAAACGTTTGGAAACTTCGGCGAGCGGCACGGCTGTCGCCGCCGCGTCGGTCAAACTCGTTCTGAACTTCTTGACCAGCGTCTTCAAACTCGACATCTGAGACCGGTTTTGAAGTCGGCGTTTTTGAGCTTGGCGGTCGGCTTTAGCAGCATTGCGATTGTTTGGCATGTCGTGATCTAAAAAATCTCAAGGGGAAACAAGTAGGTCTTCAACACACGATACCAAGCTCAAGAGCAAATCTAGGCTCGGTGAAGTTGGGACGGATTCTAGGGGCGCTCTGGTTCGATTGCCAGCGAGAGTCAGGTCTTACGTGAATCCATGCCGGCATTGGAAAAGTGGGTGGAAAATATGTATGGGACTTTTCGAGCGTGAGTTGTTGAGCTGGAAATGGTTGTGCTTGGTTTTCACATTTCCAAGGCAGGCGATCATGAGCGAGATCAATCTCAGAGCAGAGCAGGCTGCGGAGGCGGAGCGGATTTTGGATGTGGCGAAGGAGGCGGCCGGGGTCGAGATCCGGTAGCTTGCGAAGTTGTTGGGAACGATGGAGTTTCTGGTGCGGGCGGGTGTGCCTCAGATCGAGTGTACTACCGCTGCTGTCATTGCCATCACGGCCGGTTCCCAATGGACGAAGAGCTGGGCCTCGCGCATAAGCAAACTCCGGGATGCCGTGAGGTGGTGTCGCTGACCAGCGTGGTGGAGCCCTGTTGAATCAAACTGGAGACGCTGGATCAGACGTCCCGCACCGCCGCCCCACTCCAAGCGCACTGCTTGCTGATCAGCTACGTAACAAGACACCACAGGCGGGCCGGGTGTGCTACGACTTTTTCGACAGGCTGCTATCATTTCGGCTTCGACTGAATTCTTTAGACGTTTGACTTGGGACGGAGTGCATGGCGATGGAAGACCGGATTGTGGCTCGCGGAATTACGTTTGATGATGTCTTACTGGAGCCGGCTTATTCGGAGGTTATGCCGGCGGAGGTGGATGTCTCGTCGAAGCTGACTCGCAACGTCACGCTGAATGTGCCGGTCGTGAGCAGTCCGATGGACACCGTCACTGAAGCGGAGATGGCCATCGCGTTAGCTCAAGAGGGCGGAATCGGCATCGTTCACAAAAATATGACGATCGAGCAGCAAGGATTGCAGGTCGAGCGGGTGAAGCGATCCGAGCACGGCGTCATCGTCGATCCGGTCACTCTGCCGCCGGAAGCGAGCGTCCGCGAAGCCATGAAAATCATGGACGAGCGAAACATCGGCGGCGTCCCGATCACTCAGAACGGCAAGCTGGTAGGGATCTTAACGCGACGCGACTTGCGATTTCTGGAGTCCAGCGACACTCGCGTGGCCGACGTGATGACCAAAGACAAGCTCGTCACGGCGAGCGAACACACCGACTTGGTCTCTGCACAACGAATACTCCTGGAAAACAAAGTGGAGAAACTTCTCCTAATTGACGACCAATATCAATTGCGTGGACTGATCACGATCAAAGACATCGACAAGAACCTGCGCTTTCCGCGTGCGTCGAAGGACGCTCGCGGTCGTCTGCGGGTCGGGGCAGCAATCGGCGTGTTCGATTACGAACGGGCCGCTTGCTTGCTGGAGAAAGGCGTGGATGTGCTGGTGGTGGATTCGGCACACGGCCACTCGAAGAACGTCATCGAGACCGTGCGCGAAATCAAACGCCGCTGGAACATCGACGTCGTCGCCGGCAACGTCGCGACCACAGAAGGAGCGAAGGATCTGGTCAAAGCCGGAGCGGATGCGGTCAAAGTCGGAATTGGACCCGGTTCCATTTGCACGACGCGCATCATCTCCGGAGTTGGCGTTCCTCAACTCACCGCGATTTACAATGCGGCGAAAGGGGTCGCCGACACCGATGTTCCGATCATTGCCGACGGCGGCATTCGTTACAGCGGCGACGTCACGAAAGCTCTCGCAGCGGGAGCCCACACCGTGATGCTCGGCGGTCTGTTAGCGGGTTTGGATGAGTCACCGGGTGAGATGATCCTGTATCAAGGTCGCAGCTTTAAGCGGTACCGAGGTATGGGATCTCTCGGAGCGATGATGAAGGGATCGGCTGACCGATATCGGCAGGCGATGAGCAAAGAAGAAGACGAGAAAGCGACACAGAAAAAGCTCGTCCCCGAAGGGGTCGAGGGGCGAGTTGCCTACCGCGGACCATTGCACAATTTTCTATACCAATTGATTGGCGGCCTCCGAGCCGGCATGGGCTATCTCGGCACCGCGAACATCACCGAGCTCAGGACGAACACTCGGTTCTTGCAGATTTCACCTGCGACGGTTAGGGAGAACCATCCTCATGACATCGCGATCACTCAAGAAGCTCCAAACTACACTGCGGAGCACGCTCCGGATTCCCACTAAGAGCCTGCGTTCCGACTGGACCGGACTAGCCGCCGCCGGATGCAGCGGCCTGCTCGGCCTGACGATTGTCTTTGGCGGAACAACCTCCACCGAAGCAGGCGTCCGTGAATTGTTCTCGAAGCCGAGCAGTACGAGCGCGGCATCCAGTACGACCACCAAGAAGTCGGTTGATAAAACGGTCGCTCGGAAGAACGTTGCGACTTCAGATGTCGGTCCAGCACGACGCACCGGCTCACGGCTCGTCGCACAGAACGATGACCCGCTGAATCGTCTTCGGCAGCGAGACGCGGAGAGTCGCTTCCGCGAATCAGTGGAAGACACAGGCATCGCGAACACCGCGCTGGATGACGCTGCCAACGAAACGCCTCAACCGCGACGTTCACGCGAACCGGCTCAGATTCAACCGCCAGAAACGCGAATCGCCGCGCTCGATGATCCGAAACCAGACGCAGGCGAAGTACCTGAACCCGTCACAAGTCCGGCGCACCTCAAAAAGATTTCGGACATCCAACCCTTCTACGACTATCACCCGGAAACCG
>JAYUFI010000017.1:0-1050 GCA_043738805.1 Planctomycetaceae bacterium
TCCGAAGTCCCCGCTCATGATGGCCAACCGTCGCAGAACGGCGAAGTTCCCGCGAATGGTGTCACCGAAGAAACAGAGCCGCTGGGAGAGACCGAGAAGTCCGGGTCAGACCCGGTTCCCGCGGCAGAGTGATTGTTGGGTTCGCGATGAAAACTGAATCGCGGCAAGGTATACAATAGCGTGTGAATCGAAATGTTTATGCGGATGGAAAATGCTGATCATTGGGCTGGCAACCCGGGAGTGCAACGTCAGAGCGGAACCGCGGCTGAGAGCCTGCGGCTGCATGACGTGATCGGTAGTGAAGCGGTGTTGATGAACTGGCGCAGCACAGCGGTCTGGCGTGTCAGGGCATCCTCCGAACGAGGGACTTGCGTTTGAAAATCCGTATCTTTGCGCTTGCTAAAGAGCTTGACATCGACAGCAAACTGTTGATCGACTACTGCTCCAAAGCCGGAATCACGATTAAGAACTCAGCTCTCGCGAGCATCTCGCCCGAAGAGCGGGATCGCGTTATGGACATTCTCCGTTCCAGTGGATCGACCGCGACTGCGGTTGCCATCGCACCGGCACCGAGTACTCCCAAGCGCGAGCATCCTCCGGAAGTTGCGGGCAAGGTTCGCACGATTCGCAACATGAACGACATGGTTGCACGTCCGCTGCCGTCTCGCGTGCAACAGTCCGAACCATTGTCCGAACGACCCCCCGTCGAAGTTGCTGAATCCGAGGAATCGGCCGGCTTGCCGGAACCCATCGTGGAGGTTGCCGTCGAAGTCGCTTCGGCGGAGCCATCAGCAGACAATGCCGACCCGGTGACCGTTGACTTTGTTGACGAAGTCGCCGATTTGCCGCCGACCGCACTGATCGAGGTGGAATCGCAAGTCTCGGTTCCCCTGATTCCAGCAGCCGAGCCCAGCAAGCCTTCGGCGCGTGAGTCCTACTCGTCGGGCGTCCCCCCGCGAGCCATGGTTCAAATGACTTCGCGCCCGTCTTCGGATTTCGGCGGATCGAAGGCTGGCCCGCCGAAAAAGGCCAAGCCGTCCGGTTTGAACA
>JAYUFI010000018.1:0-1049 GCA_043738805.1 Planctomycetaceae bacterium
ACGACGCTCATCGGGGTTGACTCAGATCCGATAGATCGGATGCAGGGAAGAATTGGCAAGACACCAGAAGAGACATTGCAGCTCAATAAGCATCGACTCCTCCAAATCACGCTTGCGGAACAACCAGCAGCGCCGATTGTGGCAGGAAAGTGGCTCACACTGTCCCAAATCATGATCGTGAAGAGCATCTCCACAATCGATGGCGGACACAAAGTCGCCAATCTCGAAGTCGCGCCAAGCTTGGACTACGGCAACGTGCAGCAGAAGTTCGAGGAATATGTGGAGCGGCTGAAGGCAAAATCCCGTCAAGAAATTCGAGTTCGATGATCGCTCACCGCGACCGGCGAGCAAGTTGGGTGCGTGGACCACTCTGAACTGACATGCGGTACAATTCACTCCAGCATCATCGCCAACACCAATTGCCGTCAGCCGTTGCGTCACCGATTGGAAAACTGACGTTCGCATCCTCGAAAGTCTCGACGCGAGGGAGTAGCTCGATGATCGCCATTCTCGAACCGCAGCACGCTTGTCCGAAATGCGGGGACACTCGCCCATTGAACGAGTTCAAACTCCGTAGCCGCTCACAGGGCCGCTCGCCCTCGTGGTGCAAAGAGTGCCGGAATCGTCAGGACCGCATCCGACGAACACGCCAACGGGAACGCGAGGTCAACGAGTACCTTCGACGAATCAGGTTCAACTCCCCGCCGGCGCGTGTTGAGGCGATGTTCGTCAGCGCTGCTCGTCGGGCAGGTGGCATTGATGTCGTCTCACAGCGAATCGCCGAGCGGATTCGTAGTCCCCATATTCGCACGGCTCTCAGTGCGGTGACACTCTTGCTCAAGTTGGTCTGTGCGGCGGATGGAAATCACGCCGGTCGGTGACACGAGGGAGAACCGATTTCCGAGATCGTGAAAAACTCCACCCGGCGGAGTACGTCCTCTGTGGCGATCCGACTTGGGGGCTTGTCCCCCGGCCGATGATGTCCGCAGCCCTGATTGTCCGCCGCTCATCCGTTGTCGCGTTCTTCAGGCGCGAACCGGCCGCTATAC
>JAYUFI010000019.1:0-1047 GCA_043738805.1 Planctomycetaceae bacterium
CCGGATGTGCCCCAATCGCCTGTTGTCGGCACGTTGCCGGACGACTGAGTCACCACGTACTCCTTGCTCCACGACTGCGTCACTTGCCAATGATCGGCATCGACATAAGTCTGCGCGAGCGTGACGGACAGCCGCGTGGTGGTTGTTTCAGTGACCGTCGTCTGCGTGAACGAGTCGGTCCCCACCGGTTGGATCGCCAGCAAGTTACCGATCGAGGATTCGGCGGGGAGATGCACGTCATCAAAGCTGATTCCGTCGGGCAACACAAACGGATGCCAAGTCGACGGCGTTGAGATCGTCCCACCTGTTGAACCACCGCCGTTGCCCGACGAGCCGCTACTTCCTCCCGACGAACCACCGCTGCCGCCCGCTGAGTTGCTGCCGCTTCCCGACGAGTTGCTGTTGTCGCCCGCTGAGCCGCTACTTCCTCCAGATGAACCACCGCTGTTGCCCGATGAGTTATCGCCGCTGCTCGACGAGTTGCTGTTGTCACCCGCTGAGCCGCTACTTCCTCCGGACGAATCACCGCTGCTGCTTGATGAATTACTGCTACCTGACGAGCCAAACGCTGATTGCACGAGGTTCTGTGCGTTACCTTGAAGATTCGTACCCTGATTAAAGAGCGAACTCGATGACGAACCGTTGCTGTTTGTACTGGAGTTGGTCGCGGAACTGACCGACTGCCCCGTCGATGCCTGAGCGTTGGCCATCGCGGGTTGTGAGATCGCACCGGGATCGTAGGAGTTCATCCCGAACGTCGTCATGTAGCCATCCACCGGAGTTGGCGGCTGTCCGCTCGAAGAGTTCGCCGAACTGCTGATCGCTGAGGTGGTGGCGAGAAACGAACTCAGCCCCGCTTCCACCTGACTTTGAGCCGGAGCCACATATTGCGACTGCACCGACTGCGAATATTGATTGACGACTTGGTTGGAACTGTCAATCGTCCCCTGCACGTCCGCAGGGGAGGTCAACATCACGCGAGCTTCAGCCACTTCCGCACTGTTGAGTTCCAACAACATGCTGCGTCGTCGCCGTGCTCGGCGATCA
>JAYUFI010000020.1:0-1046 GCA_043738805.1 Planctomycetaceae bacterium
GAGCGATCAGCCGCTCAGCTCATGAACCTCAACCCAGCGACAAACTGACTCAACCGCTGTTCGAGTGCCGACTGCGAATTGAAGTCCATGCACCGGTCGAAGCCGAAGAATTTGCGCGTCGCAAACTTCGTGAAATCGCCGGTGCCTTCGGACAGTTTGCCACTGCCGACGCGGCCTTCATCACGGTGGCATCGGAGAATTTTCAAAGCAGTCGCAGACAAGGATTCTTGCTCATACCCAGCGAAGTCTCGTCGCTTTGGCATCCCCTAGCCGAGACCGAACGGGCGATTGCCCGTGTCGAAACATCGAACTTCCGCGAAGTCGAACCGCCGCTGCGATTGCCCGCCACGTCACCCCATCGACCAGTGACGTTGCTCGGTCGTGTGCAATTTCGTCAGCAACGAGACCAGTTCGGCGTTCACCTGGATGATCTACGACGGCACTTGATCGTCGTCGGCAAGACCGGCTCCGGCAAAAGCAATTTCTTGCAGAACATCGTCCTCCAGCAGATCGAACAGAATCGGGGCGTCGTGTTGGTCGATCCTCACGGACAACTCGTTGACGAGGTTTTGGACTTCATCCCCCAACGCCGCACCAACGACGTGATCCTGTTCGATGCCAGTGACCGCTTGACCCCGGTCGGGTTCAATCCGCTCATCGGTCCACCGGGGAGCGATCCGACCTTGGTCGCGGACGGGGTGCTGACCGCGTTCAAGAACGTGTTCGGGTTCGACGAAGCGACCGCACCCCGACTGTTACACATCTTCCGCAACAGCCTCTTGTCGTTGATCGGGCGACGCGACGCATCGCTCATCACTGTGCAGCGACTGCTGACCGACGTGAACTACCGCAAGTCGGTCGTGGCTGGTGTCACGAACCCGGCTGTTCAGTCGTTCTGGCTGACCGAGTTCGACCGCTGGCAGGAACGGGACCGCACGCAGTATATCGCCAGCCTGCAAAATAAGCTCGGGGCATTCACCACGAACGAACGGTTGCAGGCGATCCTCGGGGCGACGGAAAAGGGGATTCAACTCCGGCCAATCCTC
>JAYUFI010000021.1:0-2971 GCA_043738805.1 Planctomycetaceae bacterium
CGGCTTATTGGTCGCTGGGTGACGCCCCCGAAATGCCCGTCGAAGCCCTGTTTTCCGAGCTAAAAACGGTGTTGCAGCCGATTTGATTCCGACGCATACTCCCGGCCCTTTCTGAAAGCCCGAAATCCGAAGGATGTGATCAACTAGGCCACTTCGGATTTGTCCTTCAATTCGAGCTTCTGATTTCGAGCTTCCCACCCCGCAAGGATGCGGTTCATGCGGTTCTCTCTCCTTCTGCTGACACTGTTGCTGGCGATTGCCGGTTGCAAAGGGGACGGTGTTGGCCCCAAGGTTGATAATCCGGTCGTTGGACCGCCGCCGCCTCGGCGAGTCGGTGCGGTGAGCAAAACGGCAGAGCAATACGCGGAAGCGACTAATCGTGATGCCGCACGATCGAAAGACAAAGATGGAGACATCGCACAAACGGGATTCCAGGAAAGCGACAGCTCGCTTCCGAAAGGGCTCGACGGCAATCGAGTGATCGCGACTGTCAACGGTGCGCCGATCTTCGAGGCTGAGATTCTCGAACGAACACCGGTTGATCTGGCTATCGAGAATCTCAGCGATGCCGCTCGTGGGACTCGCGGGCAATTACTCGAACGCTATGCACAGCAGCACGAACAGTTCCTGCTGTTCCGTGAAAAAGAACCGGAGAACGCTCGCAAATACATCGACGCGACAGTTGAGCGAGAACTGCGAACGCACGTCGAACGAAAGCTCTTGTCTGAAGCGATGCGGAAAGTGCTCAAGAAGGAACAGAAGAAGAGTTTCGACGATTACGCGAAGCGGCAATTGCAGGACCGGCTCAATGATCTCAAGACCGAATGGAACGTCACCAGTACGGCAGAAATCGACCGCGAACTGCAACGCTGCGGCACTTCGCTGGCGATGGTGGAACACCAGATGCGCAACAAGCTGATGGCCAGTCAGTACATCGCCAGCCGCCTGAAGAGCAGCAAAAAACTCAGCCGACAGGACTTGTTCGCATACTACCAACAGCACCTCAAAGAGTATGAGGTCAAAGCGCGCGTGAAGTGGCAGCAAATACTCATCTCACGACGTGACGAAACAAAAGCACGAGCGAAGCTGAGAGTTTTGGCTGACGGAATCACGGAAGGACGCGACTTCGGTGAACTGGCGACCGAACTCTCCGACGGCCCGAATGCCGACAACAAAGGTCTTTATGATTGGACCACGCGAGGTAGTCTCGCAGACACGTCGCTCGAAGACCAACTTTTCAAAATGCCGATCGGTAAACCAAGCGACATCATCACAACCTCGCAAAGTTACCAAGTGGTCGTCGTGCGAGAACGTCGAGACGCCGGACATACGCCGTTCGATGAGGTTCAAGACGCGATCCGCAATCAGCTTGAACAGAGCGACCACCAAGGTGAGATCGCGGCAATTCTGAAAGAACTCTGGGACACGGCGACGATCGACACGCAGTATCAAATTCAGGGTTACGAGCCGGGAAAGTAGGCCGTGCGTCAAGTAACCCGAAGCGTGAGCGAGCGCGGACAGTTCACGACACGACGATTTCGGAGCTTTGTGAAGCACTCGCCCTCGCTCACGCTTCGGGTTACTGATGTCGGGATCAGAAACTTATTTTGGTCTCTGTCGCCCCTTCACAGCGGCCGCCGTCACAACCCGACGCTAATCGAAACGACCTGCTTTCGTTTCATTCCACTTGCTTGACGACCAGAAATTTGCGGGCTACTTTGTTGCCTCGGATTATGGCTGGCAGGATGCTGTATTAGTGGAATTGATGATGACTCGCTCTTGCGGGCAGGTTGTACTCTCATGCCGTTGCGAACCGTCGAGCTTTTTTGCGACGTGGTGTCGTTGCGCAGCTTCTCCAAAGCGGCGACCGAGCGCGCCGTGACTCAATCCTCAGTCAGCCAGTCGATCTCGACGCTGGAAAAGCGTCTGGGTGTGCAATTGATCGACCGCAGCAAGCGCCCCTTTGAGCTGACTCCAGCGGGCGCGGTGTATCACGAAGGTTGTCGCTCGCTGCTGGATGAATTCCGCAAGCTGGAAGATCATGTTCGAGCGATCGTCAACAAAGTCGTCGGTCGAGTCCGCATCGCGGCGATTTATTCGGCCGGCCTGTCGGAGATGGATCGATACCTTCAGCGTTATCGCGATCTGTTTCCTGAAGTCGATTTGCGGATCGACTACGTACATCCAGACGAGGTTTATCGACGAATTTCCGCTGATGAAGCGGACTTGGGGCTGGTTTCGTTTCCCAAAGAAGGGGGCGAGTTCACGGCTCAAGAATGGCAGCGACAACCGCTCGTGCTAGTTGTCCCACCGGATCACAAGTTGGTTGACGAAGGTCGCGAGCAATCCGGCGTCGCGATTCAGGCGATCGAAGGAGAAGATTTTGTGGGCTTCACAGAAGACCTCAAAATCTGTCGCGAGATCGACCGTTCGCTCCGTGCAGAAAAAGTCTCGGTCAACGTCGTGCATAAGTTCGACAACATTGAAAACATCAAACGCGCTGTCGAGATCGGTTCGGGTGTGTCGATCCTGCCGGAACCGACCGTTCAACGTGAAGTCGAAGCGGGATCGCTCATTGCGTTGCCGCTCAAAGACGTCACGTGGTTTCGTCCGCTCGGTGTGATTCAGAAGCGTCACAAAACTCTTTCAACGGCAGCGGTGAAGTTTAAGGAGTTGCTCAAAGCGCCTCCGGAAACGCTTCCGCCTGTTGATCGGGTTCACGGACATAAGCAAGGTCGCTCGCGAATGACGCGGGCGGTCATGACATAAGGTTATTGGAGAAGAAGGTTCGCTATGAGTATCAGTCAGTTACACAGTAATGGTTGGCCGAAGAAGCAAGGTCTGTATGACCCGGCGTTTGAGCATGATGCCTGCGGTGTCGGCTTTGTCGCGCATATCAAGGGCGAGCGTTCGCGGCAGATCATCGTCGATGCCGACGAGATGCTGAAGCGGATGACGCATCGCGGTGCAT
>JAYUFI010000022.1:0-1046 GCA_043738805.1 Planctomycetaceae bacterium
GGCATGAATCTTCCGGAGGATTATCTCTTCGCGATGAAATAGGCGATGGCTGCGGCGAGGAGTGAACTGATAAGGGCGCCTAGAACCGGCGGCAAGAGAGACCAGCGTTTCTTGCCGGATTCGTCTTGGGACTTCTTCATCTCCTCGACATTCTGCTTAATCAGGGCGACTTGAACGGTGAGTGCGGACATCAAATCTTGCAGCTTCTCGTCGTTTGCATCGTGTTTCACAATGTCTCGAGCTAGATTGTCGACACGTTCATTGACCGTTTGCATTTGGGAAATCAAGTCGTCGATTTTCTCGCCATCGGTTTTACGGGCCATGTCAGTTCCCGACCTCCAGTAGTTTCTCCATCTGTTTGTCGCTTCGATTGCCCAGCACCATGTCCCAGAGTCGGCGCAACCTCGACTCCAGGATGGAAGAGTCTGCCAGCGACTTGAGATCAAGAACCGTTCGAGATTCGCCGAACTCATCCGAAAGCGCGAGCAGCAATCGCCCGCGATCAGATCCGGAAAATTCCCACTTGGCTTCGACCTGATGCGGCCATTTGCTTAGGATCTGCTTGAGTGCTTCACTTGCCGATGTAGCGATCGAGCTCAGTCCGGGATCGCGGCGCAGTTCTTCCGAATAAGTCACTTTCAACATATTTGGTCTCCCTTCGATTGCCGTCATTCCACCTCGCCTGAAAACCATTTGGAAATCCGAACTCGGCTTCACTCACCCATTCAACCCCGGCAACCTTCCATCATAAGCCCGGTACGGCGACGAATGGCTCTCGCCGAAGCGCGACACCTTCGAGCCCATGCGCTCGAGCATCTCCACATAGAGATTGGAGAGCGGCGTCTTGTCCTTAAATGCAAGATGTCGGCCCGGCTTGAGCGTGCCGCCCGCCTTGCCTGCCAGCAGCACGGGGTAGTCGCGCGTGCCGTGACCGCCGTCGGCCATGTACGATGTGTAAAGCATCATCGTGTTGTCGAGTAGCGACGAGCCGCCTTCGTCGATCGCCTTCATCTTCGTCACCATCTCGGCGAACATGCGAGTGTAGA
>JAYUFI010000023.1:0-1044 GCA_043738805.1 Planctomycetaceae bacterium
TTCGGCCGGGGCAACGCGTGCGGTTGCACGTTCCGGTTGAGGAACTCAAAGACGTCATCGTACTGCCATCCGCGGCCGTGGTGCATGAAGGACCGGAAACCTACGTCTTCCGTCAGAATGGTGACCTCTTCAATCGCATCGCCGTGCATGTTCTGTACGAGGATCGGCTGAACGTCGTGCTGGCCAATGACGACAGCTTCGCGCCCGGAGTGTATCTCGCTCAGAGTTCGGCGGCGTCACTCAACCGCGTCCTCAAAGCCCAAGCCGCCAGTGGTGTTCGCGCGGACGTTCACGTTCATGCCGACGGCACGGTTCACGCCGCCCATTGATTTTGGATTTGTGATTTGGGATTTGTGATTTGGGAGACTGGCGATGAACGAGTTGGAATTGAAGCAGAGGACGAAGCAGTTCGCATTGCGTGTCATGAAGGTTGTCGGAGCGTTGCCAGACAATTCCGTGGGCCGAGCGATTGGGAACCAATTGATTCGATCCGGAACTTCGGTCGGTGCGAATTACCGTTCAGCTTGTCGTGGGCGGTCAAAGGCTGAATTCGTAGCGAAACTGGGAGTGGTCGTGGAAGAGGCGGACGAGAGCGTGTTTTGGCTGGAACTGATCATTGATGGCAAGTTGCTGTCGAAACAACGGATCGAACCGCTCCTCGCGGAAGCCAACGAACTGACGGCAATCATGGCCGCCGCGCACAAGACGTCTCAGTCTTCAATCCAAAATCAAAAATTGAAAATCAAAAATGCTTAATGCCGTCATTCGATTCGCGCTTCGCTACCGCTTGCTCGTGGTCGTGATGAGTCTGGCCTTGCTGGTCTATGGCTCGTATCTCGCGACGACGCTGCCGATCGACGTGTTTCCCGATCTGGACCGGCCGCGCGTCATCATCATCACCGAATGCCCCGGCCTCGCGACCGAAGAAGTCGAGACGATGGTCACACAACCCATCGAAATCGCGCTGCTGGGGGCCAGTGGCGTGCAGGCAGTGCGGAGCCAGTCCACCGCCGGACTGAACGTGATCTACATCGAGTTCAACTG
>JAYUFI010000024.1:0-2967 GCA_043738805.1 Planctomycetaceae bacterium
CATCGCGCGACGAATTACAACGAATGCGATCAGAGGTTGAACAAGCCGGCTTGCGAGTCTCGATGGTGACTGCCGATAGCGATGTGCCGCTCAACAACGATCACGGGCCGGACAGTTTGAAAAACATCGGGCCGAGTCTCGATGTCGCCGAATCGCTCGGCTGCGACTTGATCCGCGTCTGCCTGAAGACGGAAACAGACATCGAACACGCACGCCGAGCAGCGGACCTCGCTGCCGCTCGCAACATCCGTGTGGCACATCAGTGCCACACCACGACGTTGTTTGAAACGGTCGATCGTTCTCTGGAAGTGCTTGCCCAGATCGGCCGCAAAAACTTTGGGCTGATCTATGAACCCGCGAATCTCCTGATCTGCGGCCAGTCCTACGGAGTCGACACGCTCCTGAAGTTCAAGCCGCATCTGATGAACGTCTACGTGCAAAATCATCGGCTTGATCCCGCTGGGCCAGCCGACTTGGAAACGTGGTGCCTCGGTGTGCGTCGGTTTCATCACATTCCGATTTGGGAACGCAGCGGCGTCAATTTCCCCGAGGTCGTCGCGGCACTTCAGCAAATCGGCTATGAGGGCTGCATCACGATTCACCAAGCGTATGCCGAACTGATGGGACCACGCGAAGCGGCCGTTGAGACGGCTCGGTATCTTCGATCCCTGGGCGAAATTGATTGACGATTGATTTTTCCGCCTTCCCTCCTCCCAAACCACTGACCAACCCATGCCGCACCCGCCCCGCGCGATAGTTCTCACCTTTGACCGACTGAGCCGTCGCTGCCTCAGCTTTTACGGGCACGAATGGATTGAAGCTCCGAACTTGGAACGGCTCGCCGCTCGGTCAGTCGTGTTCGATCAGCACTTTGGAATAGCGGCTGGTCCGATGGATCAAAGCAACGAGTCGGATCCGTTCTGGAGTCGTCTGCGAGAAGCTGGCGTTGATGCAGTTTCTCTTGTCGAAGAGTCCGTGCCTCAATTGAGTGACTCAGTTGACTCAGCGGAAGGGGACGCCGTTGATCTTGAAACGACGCCGTTCGCGCATCTGTTGGCTCAGGCCGATCAAACTTTGACGGAGTTCGCTACACAGGCCGATGCTTCCTGGCTGTTGTGGTTGAAGTCTGCTGGCATCGCTTGGCCGTGTGTCGCGACAGAAGAGTTTGCGGAACTTTACGCCGACGAACTGGAAGGGGAGCAAGCGGAGTTTCTGGACGAGATCAAGTTGGCGGAGATCGCGTACGCCGCTTGCATCACGCAACTGGATCATCTCATGGGCCGATTGCTGGCGACCATCGACCGCCTGTTTCCTGATGGTCGGCCCTTGTTGATCGTCGCCGCATTGGCTGGCGAGTCGCTGGGTGAATCGGAACCGCTGCCGTTGGAACACGTCGATACTTCGCCATCGCCAGAGACTTGGAAGCTGCGCGATGAAATGGTTCACACGCTGTTGATGGTGAGTCCGCCTGTGGCTGGTTCTGTCGGAAGCCGCCGACAAGAACTGGTGCAATCGAGTGATCTGTGGCCGACGTTGCTCGATTGGTTTCCAGCCGGTGCAACACAAACTCAACCAGTATGTGTTGAGCAACCAGTTCGTAGGACGGGCACTCTTGCCCGTTCTGCCTCAGACGACGAGCAAGACGGGCAAGAGTGCCCGTCCGACGAGCCGTTGGAATCGCTTATGGAATTTCAAAGCCGCAGCTTGCTGCCGTTGATCCGCAACGAGCCGTTTGTCTGTCGCGAGTCGGTTTTTCTTCGCGACGACGAAGGCCACGCGGCCCTACGAGTTCGTGATTTTCTGTTAGTGGAACGAGATGCCGCAGAACTGCTCCGCTCGGCCAGGACCACTGAGCGTGCTGACGTGACCGGCTTTTCGTGCCAACTGTTTCTTAAGCCAGAAGACGTTTGGGAAATCAACGACATCGCCGAACAGCACCCGGAACAGGTCGCCGTGATGCGCGATGTACTGCGTCAATGGTTGCCGTAAGTGATATCGCGGCGAAGCCACATTGTGGCACGACGCTCCGCGTCGCGAAGCGTCACGCCACAATCCTTGAAGAAATTTCGGCGATCACTCTTTAAGCGTCACGAGCCAACAAGACTGGCTCGGTTTTCAGGACACCGCTAGAGTTCTGCCCGCCCGCCGTAGGTCAGGTTTTCCAGCCTGTCGCTTGCGATTGACGCTGGCCCTCAAACAAGCGATGCCACCAACTCACCGAGCTTGATTGAGAGCGAGCACGACGCGCCAGCGAGTGGTCCAAAACGAGATCACTCTCTGGCGCGTCGTGCTCACTTCAAATGCCTTCACTTCCACTTGGGATGACTCAATGACTGATGACCAGAGAGCGGCTGAGACAACACACGATTCGATTGGCAAACTCAGCAAGGCGTATCGCGACATCCGCGAGCAAATGTCACAGGTCATCGTGGGGCAGTCCGATGTGATCGACCAGTTGCTCATCGCGATGTTTTGCCGCGGACATTGTTTGCTGGAAGGTGTTCCGGGCTTGGCGAAGACGTTGATGATCAGCACCTTGGCCCGCTGCTTGTCGATGTCGTTTGCCCGCATTCAATTCACTCCTGACTTGATGCCCGCCGACATCACCGGTACCGAGGTGTTGCAAGAAAACAAATCGACCGGCGTCCGCGAGTTCCGCTTCATCACCGGCCCGCTGTTTCACAACGTCATCCTGGCGGACGAAATCAACCGGACGCCGCCGAAGACGCAAGCCGCTCTGCTCGAAGCGATGCAAGAACGGCAAGTCACCGTCGGCCAAACGCGACACATTCTGGCCGATCCCTTCTTCGTGCTCGCCACGCAAAACCCGATCGAGCAAGAAGGAACCTACGCGCTCCCGGAAGCTCAGCAAGACCGCTTCATGTTCAAAGTCCACGTCGGCTATCCGAGCTTCACCGAGGAAAAGCAGATCGCCAAACAAACCACGAGCCTGCACAACGACGCCGT
>JAYUFI010000025.1:0-1044 GCA_043738805.1 Planctomycetaceae bacterium
CGGCAGCCGTCACGACGCTCGAATTGCTGGACGCCACCGTTCGACTGTCGAATACGCTGCTCTGCGATTGAGACAGTTGATTGGCGTCCGCCTGTAACGCTTGTAACGACGATTTCACGCCGTTGAACGCGTTTTGCTGCGTCTGGTCGGTCGTCACCGTCGCTTGGAGCGTGTTAATTCGCTGTTGGTTGAATCGGAGGACGTTTTGAACGAGTGCCGTCGTATTGAGGCCCGACGCGAGTCCGGTAAACGTGATATTGGATGACATCGTTTCAACCTCGAACATCCGGCAATTGGGGAAGGAATATCATGGAGAAGAGGGAGCACTGCAATCGCAGGCTCCCTCTACGTCGAACTCGGCTCAATGGGGTAATTAAGCGTTCTTCAGCAGACTCAGGATCGATTGACTGGACTGATTGGCGAAGCCGAGCACCGTCGAGGCAGCCTGTTGCCGAATGTTCTCGCTGGTGTAGTTGGCGATTTCTGTCTGGTAGTTCGTATCGGTCAAAGTCGATTGAGCCGCTTGAAGATTTGTCAGTTGTGATTGATTGTTCACCGAAGTTGCGGTCAACGTACCGGCGATGAAGGAACCAATGGTTCCACGTTCTTGAGCGACCGTACTGATTGCAGTGTCAATGAGACCCAGAGCGGTCGTAGCAGAGGCACCTGTTCCAAGGCTGATGCTGCCGAGTCCGAGAGTACTTGCATCGGCAGCCCCGAGGGCCAGCGTTGACGTTTGAGCGGTCAGTGACCCCGTCTGGAACTGGTGAGTCGTATCGGCGACGAAGGTACCGTCGAGCAATGCCACTGCACCGAACTTCGTCGTCGAGGCGATGTTGGTGATGCTTGCCAACAGAGCTTGAGCACTGGCGTCGTTGGCGGCAAGTGACGTGGAACTTTGGGTCGCGGCGTTTGCCGAGTTCGCAGCGAGCGAGCGAACTTTGACCAGCAAGTCGTTGATGTTCGCCAATGAGGAGTCCGCCGTTTGAGCGAGCGTGGTGCCCGTTGCAATGTTCTGAATCGATTGTTGCAAGCCCGAAATCT
>JAYUFI010000026.1:0-2966 GCA_043738805.1 Planctomycetaceae bacterium
TTTCATTCACTCAAAAAACAAGTTGACTCTTTCACGGGCAGGTTAAAAGCCTACCCCAAGATCACTTGCTTGAGGACTAACTTGACGCTGGTGACGCACTCTTTTTCGCACGTTGCTCAAGCATTTCGACAACGGGCACGTTTGCGTCTGGAAACTTGAGCGTGCGAAGTGCGGTCACTTTTTCCCAACGAAAGCCGTGCAGATCGGTTAGAGCGTCAGGCGATTCTGTCGGTTGGCACAGAAAGAAATGCAGATCGACGGAGCCGTAGTTGTAGTCGTAGCGGCGGCGCGTCAGCAGCTCACACACCTCAACGGTAATGCCGGTTTCTTCTAAGCATTCTCGAACAGCAGCGACACGCGGTTCTTCACCTGGCTCGCACTTTCCACCAGGAAATTCCGCAAAGCCGGCCAACGAGGCTCCCGGCGGCCGAATGCCGATCAAGTAACTTCCTTGGTATTCGACCACCGCGATGCCAATGGTCTTGCGACGGAACTCCGCCATCGTCTGCACTCGATCGCAAAAAAACATAACACAGGCGGCTCGCCTGTGTCGCCAACGGAAACCAGCACAGGCGAGCCGCCTGTGCTACGTTTTGAAGCCGCGATTAACCAAACGTCATATCCGCTGGAGGAGCACCCATCACGTGGAAACCGGCATCGACGTGCAGCGTTTCGCCAGTAATGCCACTCGCGTGATCGCTCAACAGAAACAAGCCGGTCTTACCAACTTCTTCCATCGAGATATTGCGACGCATCGGCGACATCCCTTGGTAGAGCTTCATCATCACGTCAAAGTCCCCAACGGCTGAGGAACTGAGCGTCTTCAGCGGCCCGGCACTCAGAGCATTCACGCGAAATCCCGCTGGGCCCAGCTCATGAGCGGCATATGTCACAGAGCTTTCCAATGCCGCTTTGCACACACCCATGATATTGTAGCCGGGGATCACCTTTTCGCCGCCCAGATACGTCAACGTCAAAATGCTGCCACCAGGATTCAGGATCGCGCGTGCTCGATTGACGATCGCCAACAAGCTGTAAACGCTGATCTCCATTGAGGTCTTGAAGCCCTCACGGCTGCAAGCGACGGTCAAACCTTTGAGGTCATCCATCGGAGCATATGCGACCGAGTGCAGCACGAAGTCGATCGTGCCGAACGTCTCTTTGGCTTTGGCAAAGATCGCATCCAAGTCAGCGTCCGCTTGAACGTTGCAGGGCAGAACGAACTTCCCGCCGATCGGATCGACCAGCTTGCGGACGCGGCGTTCCATGCGGGGCATCGTCGGGTCTTTGTCGGGCAGGTGAGTGAAACCCATCTCCGCCCCTTCGTTATGCAAAGCCTCGGTGATCGCCCAAGCAATCGAATGATCGTTCGCGATCCCAAAAATCAAACCCTTCTTGCCGGTAAACAGTCCCATGTCGAATCAACCTTAGTCGGTGAAGATGTTTCAATTCGCGGCGACCTGAACTCAACAAGCCCGCCCTGACAACGAGGCGGAAGATACCGGGGCCTCAGAACCCCTTCAACCACGTCGTCGAACATCACCGTCCGAATTGCAGTGGACGCTAATGAGAGTTGACGTTAGGGCTGACGAGTAACCGCTTGATAACCACTTGCGGCCTCGCTACGTTTCGTTCCCTATGGCACACAAACCACATCAGCAGCATTCAGGAGATGATTGGGCGGGACTCGCTCAAAATCTCTTTGGAATTAATCTCGATAAACCGAAGAGCGGCGATGACGACCTGCTCGACGATGACATGTTCAAGGTGGAGCTTCCCAAGCCTCCCGCGCCGCCTCCGGTTGTTGTGGCGACTACCGCGCACCCGATTGCTTCGATCGCTCAAGAAGAGATTGAGTTCGCGTCGGCCGAGTCGGTGGCTCAGTCCCCTGTGCGAATAGCGCCGGTTGCCGCCAGTCGGCCCAGCACAACGAAAGCGGCACAATCTCCGACGAAAGTTGCCCCGAAGGCCGATGCGTTCGGGGCCGGTGTCGATGATTTCGGCTTCGGTGTCGTGGAAGAAGTCGCTGAAGCTGCGAGTGAGTTTGAAGACGACGACGGCCTGACGTTGCCGGATGACTACGACTCGGAAGGGCTCACGCTCCCGTCTGATTACGACGACGGCCTGACGCTCGCCCCTGAAGCGCTCGCTGAAGAAGAGGAGTGCGGTGAAGACGAAGATGATGACGACGACGAATTTGAAGACGACGAGGACGACTCGGAAGAACTGAGTGCCGACGACTCGGACGAAGAGTTCGAAGACGATGACGACGAAGTGGATGAAGATGACGAGGAAGTCGCGGAGTCATCGTCAGCCAAAGAAGCTTCTGCAGCACCGAGTGCATCAGGTTCCGCCGCAGCTTCGCGTCACAAGCGACCGTTCCGCCGAACTCGCGAAGACGCTTATTGGGACATGCTCGAAAACTGGGAATGGGAAGAGATTCCCGCCAGCGATGCGCCCCGAGCAGACGGAGGTCGCTCACAATCTGGCGGACGTGGCCGTGATCGCGACCGAAAAGGTTCTGGCGGTCGAGGGTCAAGCGATCGCGGACGTCGCGGTGATCGTCCGCGAGACGACCGCGCCCCTACCGAACAACGAGCGCGGTCTGCCGATCGTCCAGCATCGTCCGACAAGCCCGTTGCTGACGAACGCACTCGTGAGCAGCGACCACAACACACTGAGGACCGACCTCGTTCAGCCGAGCGTCCCACTGTGGACTCGTCGCGCGAACGATCAGCAGAAGGTTCCGGGGATCGATCTCGACCGCCGCGCGATGACCGTGCTCGCCAAGACCGACCACGTGAGGACCGGCCTCGTGAAGAACGTCCCCGCTCTGACGCGCGACCGGCGGCGAGTTTGGCTCCCGCACCGAGGCAGTCGATCGCTCCCAAGGTCGAACAATCGGCTTTTGATGATTTCGGTTTGGGAATCTTTGAGAGCGAGCCGACTTCCAAAGTGCCACCGGC
>JAYUFI010000027.1:0-7817 GCA_043738805.1 Planctomycetaceae bacterium
TAACTGATGTGGCACTCCTAACTGGTCGCAAATTCGCCCGACGACGAAATCGACCAAGTCCTGAATCGTCGTCGGGC
Organism: Planctomycetaceae bacterium; assembly: GCA_043738805.1. Taxonomy (GTDB): domain Bacteria; phylum Planctomycetota; class Planctomycetia; order Planctomycetales; family Planctomycetaceae; genus SXKJ01. The sequence continues at coordinate 78 of JAYUFI010000027.1, forward strand.
CATGATAGAACCCCGGCATCGCGGGCAGAATGATTGCTCCGACATCGGCCAGCCGCTTCATGTTTTCGAGCTGAATGCTCCCCAACGGCGTTTCGCGAGGAACCAGAATCAGCTTGCGGCGTTCCTTGAGATGCACGTCTGCCGCGCGATGAATCAAATTCGTCGACAATCCGTTGGCGATGCTAGCCAACGTTCCCATCGAGCAGGGGCAGACCACCATTCCCGCTGTCAGAAACGAGCCGCTGGCAATGCCCGCTCGGAAGTCTTGATAGTGGTGATAAACCAAACTCCCGCGAGGCTGATCGCTGTCACGCGATTCGTGAACGGTGCCTTCACTCGAAGCAGTTAGCAACAGATTCAGATCGCAGTTCTGCAAATCCAACGTGAGTCCCATCTCAAGCTGAAACACTTGAGTGGCCGACGGACTCACGGTGACGTGAACTCGGCGACCAGCGTTGACCAACACCTGCAAGAGCCGCGCGGCATAGACGGCTCCGCTCGCCCCAGTGATCGCCACCACAAGATCGAGTGGATTCGGTTCGAGGTTACCGGACATTTGGCTTCGTCCCGATGTAGAGCGTCGCGATCCCGAACGTCAGCGGCTTGAACATCACTTGTTCGAGACCGGCTACCCGCATCATCTCCGCCAATACCTCACCTTGCGGAAATTCGCTCACCGAGGCTGGCAAATAGTTGTACGCCGCTTGCTGGTTCCGCATCAGCATCTGCCCGATTAACGGCAGAATGTTGCGGAAGTACCAGAGATAGAACGCTCGAAACAGCCGGTTCGTCGGCGTCGAAAATTCGAGCACCACCACTTTGCCTCCCGGCTGACAAACGCGCGACATCTCACTCAGCCCGACATCGGTCTGAGTGACGTTTCGCAAACCGAATGCGACCGACACGATCTGAAATTGATTGTCTCCAAACGGCAGATGCTGAGTGTCCGCCTCGATGAATTGGACCAGCGCCGGATCGGCGGCACCTCGCGCGCGGGCCCACTTGGTCCGAGCAATCGCGAGCATCTCGTGGGTAAAATCGGAACCGACGACCGACACTTGCTTACGACCCGCTCGCCAATAAGCCAACGCGAGATCACCCGTGCCGGTACATACATCGAGCACGGGAGCCACTCCCGTCGGTCGAGCCAAACGAACGGTGCGCCATCGCCAATAAAAATCCGTCCCGCCGGACAACAAGTGGTTCATGAAGTCGTAGCGCGTCGAAATCTCACCAAACATCTGGCGAATCCGACTCTCCGACTTATCGACTGTCATGCTGCGGCTTCCTATTCTGTTGGCAGACCAGATTGAAACACTCTGCCGATGACGAACGTGTTTCAATCGGCAGCGTAAGCAGATTCACGTCTAAGCTCTAACCGCAATCGCACGGTGAGTTTCACCAAATGGATTCTTGATTGCCAATTTGGCCCAAGCGAGAGCACGGGACGATGGCGGCCAGCAATCCAAATCGCAAGAGCGAAGCGGGACGTGTCTGAAGATGTCTTTCTGGTATAGGCAACAACATGACGTTTTTCGGCTGGCTGCTATCGCTTCTGGGATATGGGTTAACGTTGTTACTGCTGCCTGTCGTGCTATTGGTCAAAAAGCGGCAACCGGTGTCGAGCGTTGCTTGGATGCTCACAATCTTATTCATTCCGATTGGTGGAGCGGTCTTGTTTCTCTTGTTCGGAATCAATCGGGTTGAACGTCGCAAGGAATCAAAGCTGCGATCTGCCGCGAAGTTGTCCGAGCTATGCCAACAGCGATTGGAACACGCGAGACCACCGCGCGATGAGGATCGCCCAGAGACACGTCGGCTGATGCGATTGACGCAGCGACTGACCGATGCTTGGCCGACCGATGGAAACGAGATCGAACTGTTATCAGATACGAACCGCACGCTGGGATTGATCGAGCAGGCGATCCTCAGCGCGAAAGATTCGATCCACCTGGAATATTACATCTGGCAATCCGACAAGACCGGAACGCGGCTACGCGACCTGCTGATCCGCAAGGCTCGCGAAGGTGTGCGGATACGATTTTTGTACGACGGCTTTGGTTCGTTCTGGCTGACGAGACGTTTCTTACGGCCGATGCTCGACGCGGGAATTCAAATCGCAACCTTCTTGCCCGGCCAGACGTTTCGCGAGCGGTGGTCGTTGAATCTGCGGAATCATCGGAAGATCGTCGTCGTCGATGGGCGTGTGGCTTTCACCGGCGGAATGAACATCGGCGATGAGTACATCGGACGCCGTCGCGCCATTGGATTTTGGCGGGACGCGCACTTGCGAGTCGTCGGCCCGGAAGTGTGGCGGCACCAGTTGATCTTTGCGGAGGACTGGTACTTCGCGACCGGAGAAGTGTTGCCCGACACGGAAGCGTTTCCGCCACCGGAAACAAGCGGTACGGTCATCGCTCAAACGGTCAGCGGCGGCCCGGAGGAAGAGGCGTCAATTTTTCAAGCTTTGATGCTTTCCGCGATTAACGAAGCACAAGAGCGTGTGTTGTTGGTGACCTCATACTTCGCTCCTCCGACGGCGATCATCACCGCCTTGGAGAACGCGGCTTTTCGTGGAGTCCGCGTGAGGCTGTTGCTTTCAGGCCGATTGAACCATGCTTGGACGTTGTTGGCCGGACGCTCGATCTACGAATCGCTCTTGAGAGCGGGAGTCGAAATATCGGAATACCAACGCGGCTTGTTGCACTCGAAAACGTTGACAATCGACGGACGTTGGTCGATGGTCGGATCAGCCAATGTTGATTGCCGTAGTTTATTCTTGAACTTCGAGGCGGGCATGGTGTTGTACGACGAGCGACTCGCGCAACAATTGGAGCAACAGTTTGAACGCGACGCGCAAGACTCGAATCGTATTATGCCGGAGAAATGGAACCGTCGTCCGTTGTTTCAGATCGTCGTGGAAAACCTCTGCCGCCTGTTCACGCCGGTGTTGTAGCTGAAGTCTCCAAGCGTCAGCATTTTTCGATCAGATGCTGGCGAGCCTGTTGAAAAAACGTGGAACAGGCGGTTCGCCTGTGGAATTTCTAAGAGCAACTCATGTTCGGCATTCCCACAAACTGGATCGGCTGGTTCGCCGTCGTCTCGCTGGCGACTTTCGTAATCAGCGCGGTTGCTCTGCCGTGGCTGTTGACGCGACTGCCGGAGGACTATTTCGACGAGACTGTGCCGACGGCTCATCCGCCATGGCCGCGTCATCGTGTGTTGAATTGGGTCTGGCGGTTGTTGAAGAATCTGTTAGGAGTCGTCTTGCTGTTGGCGGGACTCGTCATGTTGGTCACACCCGGCCAAGGAATCTTGACCATCATGGCCGGACTTTGGCTGCTGGACCTGCCGGGCAAACGCCGCTGGGAACGATATTTGATCGGCCGCCCTCAAGTACTGACATCGATCAACTGGATTCGCCGGAGGGCCGGACGTCCGCCGCTGTTGTTAAATGATCGAACGAAATGACTCACCATGCGATTGGTCACCTACAACATCCACAAGGGAATCGGCGGCAGTGACCGGCGCTACAATCTGGAACGAATCATTGACGTACTGGCTTCGTTGGAGGCGGATTTCCTTTGTCTCCAAGAAGTGACCATCGACCTGCCGCGCACGAGCCGACACGATCAAGCAGACATGCTGACTGAACGGTTTCGACCGATGTTCGCCACGTTTCAGCAGAACGTGCATTGGCAAGTCGGCGGCTATGGCAACCTCGTATTGTCTCGCTGGCCGTTGCGAGAACACCACCGCATCTCATTGCAATTTGGCCAGAAGAAACCGCGCGGGGCGCAATTGGTCGTCGTCGAGACCCCTTCAGGTTTGCTCCGTCTCACGAATTGGCACTTGGGCTTGAGCGAACGCGAACGGCAATGGCAGGTGCAGCGATTGCTAACACACCCACTTTTTCACTCGACTGCCGAACATCCAACAGTAATGTGCGGCGACTTCAACGACTGGCGTAACACGCTGGGGAAGACGTTGCTGCATCCACAGAATCTCGTTCAAGCCACCTCGCCTCCCGGTAAGTTCCGATCGTTCCCTGCGGTGTTTCCAGTAATGTCGCTCGACAAAGTGTTTCATTGCGAAGGCATCACGATCGAATCCATTCGACTGATCAAGACTTTGAAAACGCGACAAGCATCCGACCATTTGCCGCTCGTTGTCAACTTCTCGACGAACGACTCGCCCTCGCGTCGCTGAGATACTTCGGTTGCTCCTTTCCGCTGGACCTGACACGATCAAACGTCGAGTCCCACATTTTCACGCACGCAATTCCCACTCAAGGATGATATTCATGGCCTCATTGCCAAACTGTTCGCGATCACGAACCGGACTTCGCGTTCTGCGATATGCGCTGATTGCCTGCGTCTTGTTGGTCGCGGCAACCAACGGCGGCATTGCTCAGCAGCAGGAAGGCAAAGGGGACTGGCCGCAGTTTCTCGGCCCGCAACGTAACGGACTCTCCGCCGAAACCGGACTGCTCACAAGCTGGCCTGCGAATGGTCCAAAAGAAATGTGGCGGGTTCCCGGCGGAGTGGGTATGTCGGGAATGGCGATCAGCCGCGGTCAGCTCATCACGTTGATTCAAAAGGAAGGTCAGCAATGGTTGGTCGCGCTCAATGCTCAAACTGGCGAGTCCGTTTGGCAAACGAAACTTGCCCCTGAATATCGCAATGCAATGGGGAACGGCCCGCGCGGGACGCCAGCGATTTCTGGCGAGTTGGTCATTGCTTTCACGGGTGAAGGCATTCTGACCGCCGTGAAATTTGCAGATGGCAAGCCCGTTTGGTCACACAACGTTGTTCAAGAACTCAAAGGGGCGGTCGCCGAATACGGCATGGCTTGTTCGCCGTTGGTCGTTGGTGATCGAGTCGTCGTGACCGTCGGAGCGCCGCACGCGGCTGTCGTCGCTTATGACACGAAGTCCGGCAAGCTCGCTTGGACCTCAGGAGATGATCCCGCCGGATACTCCTCGCCCGCATTGCTTGAAGTCGGCGGTCGTTCGCAACTGGTCGTGTATTCGGGAGCATCGGTACTCGGCCTCAAGCCTGATACCGGCGCAATCCAGTGGCGTCATCCGTATGAAACGAATTTCGATTGCAACATCGTCACACCGCTCGCCATCAACGGTCAGGTCTTCGTCTCGTCGGGCGAGAATCATGGCAGCGTGCTCCTCTCGGTGAAATCGAAACCGAAAGGGGATCAGTTCGACGTGAAGGAAGTTTGGACCTCTCAAGGTTCCAAGAGCGTACTACGCAACGAGTGGCAAACCTCAATGTTGTTCGATGGTCACTTGTATGGATTCGACAACGTTGGTGCCGCTGGCCCCGTCACGCACCTCACCTGCATCAACGCAGTGACCGGCGAACGAGTCTGGCAGAAGCTCCGCTTCGGCAAAGGGAACTTGATCGCCGCCGATGGCAAGCTCTTCATCTCCACGACGACCGGCGAACTCGTCGTCGTCCGAGCCACGCCCAAAGCCTTTGAAGAACTCGGTCGCACTGAAGTCCTCAATTCCACGCGGCAAGCTCCCGCACTCTCAAACGGGTGGCTCTATCTGCGCGACGACAAAGAAATCGTCTGCGTTGACGTGCGCCAGAAATAACGTCAGCCCGCTCGCCAAAGGCAGGCCATCAACTACGGCGATACGCAGCCGAGCCGACAATTTCTGCGCGCGGGCTTACTGGAAACCGATCAGGTCTGCCGGTAGCCTCGACCTTGCATCGTGGAGCCTTTTGACTGCCTGGAAGAGACAACGTGACGGAGAAACAATCTGCCGGTCCTCAGACGCCGGTTGCGAATGCACCTCGTGCATTGCGGATGGTGTTGGATGTTGAGCGGCTGTTTCGCGAGCGTGATCCGGCGGCGTTCTTTGTGTTGCCGCGAGTCGTTCGGCGGGTGTTGCAGAATGAACTCGACATCGCCAGTCCGTGGTTGCAACCGCCACATCGCAAGTCGTGTGTTGTCGAACGAGATCGACTGCTGTGGTTGGTTGCCAATGATGAACTCGGCGTTGCGGATGATGCGGTGCTGCCGCCGAGAATCATGCTGATCGCGCGACCGGAAGAAGATCGACAAGAAAAATTCTCACGCGAAGAGTTGCTCCGCTATTACTGGCGGCGGCTGTTTCATGCGCGGCTCGATTTTGAGTTGGAGCTGAAAACGTCTGACTCACAGATGACGTTGGCCAATCTACGTCAGCGGATCGACGCGCTGGGGCAAACGCAGTTTGATGAGATTCGATCGGTGCTCCGATCAGAGCAAATGCTGCGACGTCCTGATGATCTGCTTCACGTCTATGCCGAGTTCGTCGCGGTCTATCACGAACTGCGGATGTTCGCGCCTCAATTGTTGCCGATTTACTTTCCGGCCTTGGGCGATGAAGCGACTGTGTTGCAAGCGATCGGACCTGACTGCGATGCCGCAGCGATTCTCGAAGCGATCCGCCCGACGGAGATTGTTTCTGTTGAGCCGACGGCATCGACGATGGCTGTATCGACAACGACGGCATCGGTGGCTGCTGAAAAGGAATTGCTCGAAAGCCTGCCCGTTCGAGCGGGAGCACCGTCGCCGCGTAAGTATGCCGCGTTGGTGCTGAAGGCCGATCGGTTACGAGCGAAGGGGAATAACGTCCGCGCCGCGTCTGTGCGTCGGCGTGCGTTTGAGGTTGCTCCCCCGGAAAATGTTGACGCGGCGCGGCAAGAGATGGTTCGCGAGATCGAGTACCTCGTACTGCGATTGCAAGCAGCACTGGAACTGACTGACGATGACGTGCGACCCTGGTTGGCGATGTGCGAACGATTGCTGACGGGAGCGCGGCGAGGTTTTTGGAACGCGAACGCGCGGCTGCTTTACGATCTGCAACAAGTTTGTCTCGATCACGAGCAAGAGACCTATCGTGTCGATCTGTTGGGCTGGGTGCTCAGTCGTGGTCAGCGTTCGTTGCAGCGACCGCTGCCGAATCAACGATTCGTGATGATGTCGAAGCATCTCCGCAGCGCGGCGTTGCGTGTCCCGATGGTTCTGATTGATGAGGCCGGACGTCGTGAGTTAGGGGACTTGTTGCACGCGGCGGCGGACGCGGCTGAGCACATTCTTCGCAAGCGGCTTGAACCGCTGATCGTGCAGTCGCTCACCGCCGCAGGGTTCACGCCGAACAGCGTGGTCGAACGAGTTGCTTGCCGCAAAGTGACGCAAGAGCTGTTGGACGGAATCGTGCAACGCGGCTTCATCACGTTGGGTGATCTGCGCGACGGGGTCTCGCGTAATCAACTCAAGATGCCAGATCTCAACAACGCTCGCGAGTTCTTCACCGGCGATCCGTTGCTCCGAGCAAACCGTTTATTTGCGACAACGATGGACGGCGTTTATCAACGCGGGCCGTTTTATCTCCGCTGGTTGCAGCGATTGAATTCGCTCGCGTTCGGGATTCCGTCTGGTCGCGCGGTGACGAAGTACGCCGCCCTGCCGATCGGTTTGGCGTTCCTCGCATTGATGGCGGCAGAAGAAGTCGCGCACCTGGTTGTGCGAAAGCAACCGACGCCGCATGTGTCGGATGTTGGTGCGGTGATTGAATCGGTGAATGCCGCTGTTAATGCCGTTGCCTCGGACGACCACGCGGTGGTTCGGCATTACTTGGTCTACAACCACGTGAACTTGTTGTGGTTGAGTTGTTTCATCTTTGCCCTCATTCACGGGCCGAAATTTCGTGACGCCGTCGTATTGGTTTTG
>JAYUFI010000028.1:0-1043 GCA_043738805.1 Planctomycetaceae bacterium
GCGATGAACCGGCAAACCGGTTCCCGTTGGGGCGTTCACCACCCCGTCGGTCCGTCACTTCCAGAGCAAAGGCGAACAAGTTGGGACTGATGTTCAAACAATTGAGATGTCCGAACGATTGAATGGACAGGAATTGCGTTGGCACGGCGGAGAGTGCAGAGGGGAAAGGCACTCAGCCAGCGTGGCGTTGGTGATGAAATGCATCACACGTGCCAGAATGTTGCCGATTGGCAACGGCGAGCGAGAACCGCGACAGACGCGGCAACCAAGATCTCGCCGCAACTGTCAATGGCGTATGCGTACTCGCACTCCGCTGACAGCGCGAGGAATCGCGCCGACATACAACGATCCGGCATCGTCCCGCACAGCGGTACGTTGCCGAAAGTGAACGCTCTGTCAAATGCGCAAATTCAGCCGCGTGAACAAACACTCGACTCGCCGCGAGCCACCGCACACCGCCAACCGGACCGACCTGTCCCGCATCTTGTTGATAATGGCTGGTTAGCGTCATCCGACGTCTGTTGGTGACGATCAGGCACAATGGAACGGATATCCCTATTCGCAACGTCTATGCCGAAAGTGAAGAGTTTGTGGAATACCTTCAACAGTCGTGCCGCGAGCTTTAGTCGGGTTACAACCGACGAATCGTCTTTAGCTATCACAGTGACATTGAGAACCCATATCTCTCGGGCCAGTTGCATGGCCATCAAGCCCGTTCCGAACTGTCTTCGATGAGACGCTGTCTCTAGGACAACTCTTCATTCAAAACGAACGGCAGCAGACTCGAAACACCCTGCTTTGAAAAAGGTAATGGACCTGCACGTCAGGTCGCGCACTCTTGATCCGCTGGGCGGCGTCGCGCTGAATGACAGAACTCAACTCGCGTCACGGTACTCGCGATGTTCAAACGAGACGAGTCCCGCGATGAGCAACGTTGCAATCGCCGCCGCCAGAGTAATCGTGGCCGTCGTTCCCGAGACTGGTAGGAACATCTCACGAGCCACGCGGCTGAGCGGACCGAGTTGCAGATCGGCTCCCGCGTC
>JAYUFI010000029.1:0-1042 GCA_043738805.1 Planctomycetaceae bacterium
GCTGACCGACGAACTCATCGAGTGACCGGGGGCGCATGCGTGCGGCCAGCGGGCGAACCGCGTCGCGATGCTCGGCCTCCAGCCGATCAAACAGAGCCATACAATTGGCAGGCCTCGAAAGAGAAAGAAACCTCCGCCTGTGCCGGTCAAAACCGCGGTTCTGAACCCGAGAGTTCAGGGGGGAGCCGCAAGGTCCGGGTTGTGTGAGCCGAGAGACGCCGAAACGTCATCGCGGATATACGCGCAGCCAAACCGAGCTGACTCCCTTGAAGTCGTAATTGTAGGGTCAACGCACTGGTCTCGTATCGAACACCGCAGAGGTTCCAAGGACTCCGAAGAATCCAACTTGGATGCTAGCGTGCCGCCCGGTCACATGCAAGAAGCAGCCGTTCGGACAATCGTTTGCTTGCAAAGAGATTGACTGCTGGATGATGATGGAGATCAGGGACAGACTTGGGTTTTGTTGGGTTGGTTCCACGATGGCGAGATTGGCACAAAACCCAGTATGAATCCGGCAAGCGTCTCGCTGTTGCGGTTGCCACGATGGCGAACGATATTTCTCGGCGTTGCAACGAGCAGCAAATGACAATGAAGATCAAGATCCTCGGTTCCGCGGTGGATTCGGAATTCCCCGGTCAACAATTTGCCGCATCGTATGTGATCAACGAACGCGTCGCGATTGATGCAGGGTCAATCGGATTTCAGTCATCAATCCCCGCGCAGCGCCGGATCGAGCATTTGTTTCTTTCGCATGGGCACATGGACCACATCAACTCGCTGCCGATGTTTCTCGACAATGTCTATGAATTCGGTTCCGACTGCGTCAGCATTCATGCTCCTCAAGACACACTGGACAGCCTTCGGAACGACATCTTCAACGAGCGATTGTGGCCGGATCTGGTGCGGTTGTCGGCGGAAGAGTCGCCATTCATGAAGCTGTTTCCAATGCAGGCGGGCGACGTCGTGGAAGCGAGCGGATTGCGAGTCACCGCGATTGATCTGGATCACGTGGTGCCAACACTTGGTTTTATCGTTTCCGATG
>JAYUFI010000030.1:0-1042 GCA_043738805.1 Planctomycetaceae bacterium
GCGAAAACTTCGCCGACTCGCTGGAGATGGGCCGCGAGTTGATCGAACGGATGCGTTCCGATGTCCATCAACTCGGCCTGACCGAGTGCAGCAGTTGCCGCATGCAAATGGAACAACGCTCGCCTACGCCAACGCTCCATCCGCTGAAAGTCCTCGCGTTGGCTTACGGCCTGATGCCCCAAGTCCATCGCCGCCTGAAACCGAACACCCGCAAGCGGCTGATGTCGTGAAGAGCCTCTAATACCTCACGCGGGCAAAAAGTGAGACGCGGCCAACAGTGAGACATTTCTGAGTGGGGCGGTGTCAGCCATCGGACTCTTCACGACAGAAGTCCAAGGGCTGACGCCGCCCGGCTCACCGAAACTCTAACGGGAGAATCGTCTCATCGAAGACCGCGTGAGGCATAACGCCGGATCATGGAGGGAATCATGATCCGGTGGGAGTTGATTGAACGTTTGGATTTGGAGTCGGCTGACAGGAGTTGCTTGAGTTCTCGCATCCCGGTTGTCAGTGGCCTGCAAGCAACTGAGCGACCGCGTAGGCACAGGCGGCCTCGGCGATGCCCGGTGAGAGTTGATCATCCAGTGAGAGAACTCTGGCGGTTGTCGTGCGACGGTTCTCTGCGATCAGCCGTCGCGCGAGGAACGCTCCCGAACCGGAGACAACCACCGTCTGGCACGGCCCCGGCAACTGCGAGGCGACTCGTTCCAGCGACCCCGCCAACCGCTGACGTTGCACGTCGGCGAGGAACCTCGCGATCTGAACGGCCTCATCGAACGAGACCTCCTCGCGGTCGCAGCACAACATCCGCGCGAGTCGATCGTACGCGGCAGTCATTGTCGCTGGCTTGCCGTTCGCCGTTTCGAGGTCCGTCTCATTCGAGACGATGTCGCCGAGCAACAGGTACACATCGAGCGATGTCGCAAACAACTCCGCCGCCAGTGGACAGTAGCCGCACTGAAAGGGAACGGCATGCGCAATGGCGCACAGCGGCGTGCGCTTCACTCCCGAATACGACAACTCGCCCGATTGCAAACGTTCC
>JAYUFI010000031.1:0-2958 GCA_043738805.1 Planctomycetaceae bacterium
GTCGGAAACGCTGTCTGTGCTTCGGATTTCGCCGATTGCTCGAAAGGACTCGGCGGCAACGGCGCGGCAGGCCGCTCGTTCGGCAGAGCAGCCTTCAACGGATTCTCAACGGGAACAAGTTCCGACAGAGACGTCGGTGCGAAAACTGGCGTGGAAGGAGAAGAGGACGAAGAGTTCATCGCCGCCACAACAAACGGGCTGGGCGATGAACGGACTGCGGGCGGTTTGATTTCTGTGTTTTGATCCAAACTAGCGTTTGAAACGGTCAGCAGACTCGTCGGTACGTTCGTTGTTGCAGGAGCTTGTGAAGTCTCGCGAATCGTCGAATCACTCGCTCCGGGACTGCTGACAACTGGCTCGGAGGCAACCACAACAGATGTTTGGGGTACAACGACTGGTTGAGCCGCGACCTTCGATATTTCCACCGGCTCCAGCGTCTTAATCGGCGGCCCAAACGGGTCGAGCACTTTACCATTCGACCAACGGTGCAACAGATCGCGTGCGTCCTTCGTCTTGTCCGACGCAGGCCGTTCGGTACTTGGCCGAGCGGGTGGCGAATCAATCATCGTGAGCAAGGCACCGCAGATCGTGCAGAACACACGCTGGTTATCAGGCGACACTTCAGCCGCCACATCAGCCTGACACTTACCGCACCACATCCCTGAGTTCCGGCGATCAAGAGGAGTCAACACACGTCGGGGCAGCATTATGGCCAGACCAGCAATCCACGCAAGCCCGTTGTTCTTGTGACAATGTACTTTGACTCGGCGCGGCGATCCGCTTCTACTCTTCATACCCGGTGCGGCAAGTTTCCAAGTGGACGGGCCTGGAACCTGGATTGCCAGATTTCCTCGACGTCTCTGCGGGGTACCCCCGTGGAAATTCCTCAACCGACTTTTACGTCGCGTGAGGGGCAGTGCGCTCCACGCACGATTCCTCACGCATTGCGAGTTTCGTTGGAGCACGCCGCACCGGGTTTTCGGCTCTCTGTTAACACTCAGCACAACAAGACGAGATTGCTGATGCTTTCCTTACGAGCCGTCGCCAACACGCTAGCCATGAGTTTCTTGGCCGGAAAATTTGATGAACTGGGGCTAATCGAGCGAAGTCGACCGTTGCTCAAGCGACAGCGAACATGGTTGCCAAAGTTGGTCAAACGGGTTGTCTTGCAATTTGGCGAGGAGTCGCGACCTCGCCGAGCGAAGTTGGTCAAATTCTTGCTCGCAGATGTTCGGCTCCAGGCAGAGGTTGAAAAAACGTCGTTCCAGTTACAGCAGAACTTCGCGCGACCTGAATTCGTGTCGCCTGATGATCACCGAGCCGATTGGCCGGTTCCCAAATGGGCGACGATTGGTGACTTGGCCGAATGGCTCGGCCTTGAACCCAACGAATTGGCGTGGTTCGCTGATCGCAAAGGATTGGAACGGCATGCCGTCGATGGTCCGTTGCGACATTATCAATACCGCTGGTTTCGCAAACGGGGAGGGCAAGCTCGCTTGATCGAAGCTCCGAAAACGCGGCTCAAAATCATGCAACAACGGTTGCTGACGAACCTCTTTGAAAACATTCCCACGCATCCTGCGACTCACGGATTTTGCAAAGGTCGCTCGGTCAAAACCTACGTCGAGTCGCATGTTGGTCAAACGATTGTGCTCCGCATGGACCTGCAAGATTTCTTTCCGTCGATCGAACCCGCACGACTCACCGGCCAGTTGCTGGGCTTGGGATATCCCGAAGAGGTCGCTCGCACGATCACCGCGTTGTGCTCGAACCGAGTACCGCACGATGTTTGGCGAACGTTCCCCGACCAAAACAATTGGGAGCGTCGCCGGAACTCGGAGTTGTTGTTGCATCGCGCGCACTTCCCGCAAGGAGCACCAACCTCACCGGCGATCGCGAATCTCTGCGCCTATCGGCTCGACTGCCGTCTGACCGGTTTGGCAACTTGGGCCAACGCAACCTACACACGTTATGCCGACGACTTGCTGTTCTCCGGCGGCCCCGACTTTTCAGACAAGCTCAAACGCTTCCACATTTATGTCGCTGCGGTCGCGCTCGACGAAGGTTTTCAGGTAAATCACCACAAAACGCAGATCATGACTCAAAGCCAACAACAACGTGCCGCCGGAGTCGTGCTCAACGCAAAGCCCAATGTGCCGCGCACTGAATACGACCAACTCAAAGCCATCTTGCATCAAGCCACCCTCACCGGCCCCGCCGCCCAAAATCGCAACCACCATCGCGACTTCCGCAACCATCTCGTCGGCCGTATCGCCTACATCAACCAATGGAACACGCAACGAGCCGAGAAGCTCCAGCGGATCTTTGCAAAGATCACGTGGTGAGCGTCAACAACCGCCTCCATTTCTCGCGACAATACCCTTTTTGCTGGTCGGCCAATATCATTCGCCGCTTTCCCTGGATCGAAATCAGACCGTTCGGAAATTGATGGGTATGTCCGCGAATTCAACGACGATGAAGCCGGCCGCACAGGCCATTGGGGCGAATGTGGCTGAGCAAATTTTGGTGCTCGACTTCGGTTCGCAAACCGCTCAACTGATTGCTCGCCGAGTGCGCGAGAACAATGTCTTCTGTCAGATGGTCCGCCACGATTTGCCGGCGTCGCGCATTCGTGAGATCGCCCCCAAAGGGTTGATCCTGTCCGGTGGCCCGGCCAGCGTTTATGGCAAAGGATCGCCGCAACCTGATCCGGAGATCTTCAATCTCGGCATTCCCATTCTTGGCATCTGCTACGGAATGCAGGTGACCTGCCAGACTCAAGGGGGCCAAGTGACCGCCGGTCACACGCGCGAGTTCGGGAACGCACCCTGCCGCGTTTTCTCGTCAACAGGACTCTTCGAGGGCGTCCCGGCAGAGTTCCAAGCATGGATGAGCCACGGCGACCAAGTCCGCGATTTGCCCGATGAGTTCTCGCCGATCGCGAACACCGAGACCTGT
>JAYUFI010000032.1:0-7797 GCA_043738805.1 Planctomycetaceae bacterium
TGGCATCCGTGTGGGAAATGTTGGAGGGTGATATACCTCCTGCGGCGTGCGGTTAAACGATTGGACAAAACATCTCATCGAAGACCGCGCGAGGTATAATCTGACCCACGCCCCAATGATCTCTCAGGATTATTAGGCGAGGCGACTTTGGAAATGGTCATCTTCCTGATTTCATTGCGGCTCTTCGTGTTCTTTGCACCATAGCGGTGAAATTCCCTCCCCAGAAAATGCTCCGTTATGAGTCACAAAACTTGCCGGTGAATCATGACTTCCGAACTGCGGCACTACTAGGAATTGTCCCTCAACGTTTTGCGGGAATCTCAGCAGGCATCGGTCGCACGGCGTTGAGTGTGCGGTCGGTGCCGTTTTCGATCCCTTGGATCAACGCCTCGTCGAGCAATTGCACGAGCGTCCGTTGGCCGAAGCCGTATAAGTTCCAGAAACCGTACTGCGTCGCATCGACAGAACGATTCAACAAGCGAATGCCAGGAAGAGATTCTCGTCCGGTCGCACCGGCGATTTCTTGTTCGACTTCCTGGCTGCGATGTTGCACGTAATCGACTGCCGCATTGACTCGACGCAGATTCGTTTGCGAGGTGAGTTGGTAATCCCAAATCGTGGCATTGGTCAGATCGACGATGTTCGCGCTGTCAGAGACCCATTCGTGGCGGTTGTGTCGCAGTGCGAGATCGACTTGATCGGTCGTCGTCGTGAACGGTCGCCGCCCGCGTGTCAGCGGCGAGACCACGTCGTCCATGATCCGGAAGATGCTCAGTTCCGTTAGCAACAAGCCGTTGTAAACCACGTTGTTGAGGTCATACGGGCTGCCCGGATGATTGATCGTCAGCGGTTGAAACGGGTACTCCGGCACCGGCTCGTAACTGACCGGCTGCCAAGCGTCGAGATCGACCGAGTCCCAATAGACTGCCTTCATCACTTGCCCCGACGTGAGTGTCAGATCGCCCGCAGGGTTGAGCCGCTCGACTTCCGACGGCATTCCCACTTCGCCGTTATGCGAGGCTTGCAAGATCTGCCGCGACAACACGGGAGCAAGCGTGACGACTTGATTCGTGTGATAAATCGAACGCAACGGACGACCGTCGAAATGATCCATGTTCGTGCCGCTCCCGACCATTTCGAGCAACGTCGGCGTGAGGTCAACCAGTCGGCACGGAGTTTCGATGCGTGCGCCTCGGCGGATGTTCGGGCCGGAGACAAACCACGACGCGCGCATCGAATCCGCGAGCGGATAACCGTGCATCGTCCCCGGCGAACTGTCGGTCCCGAAGTACCAACCGGCGCGCGCCGTGATCACCAAATCGGGAGCTGAGTCTGTTTCCTGCGGTTTAATGTTTCCCTGCCACAGCATGTGTCGGCTGAGCGTCACGACCGAATCGGGATACTGACTGCGCGTCTGTGTTTCGAGCCATTCGCGTTCATCATGCCACGCTTGCAGGAAGTCCTGGTCGACAAGCTGTGTGATGCCGAGCGGATCGCGCAACGGATGTTCGACGACGTTGAACGTCACCTTTCCTTTCGCCGCACGTTGCACGTCAGTCACGACCGAGTATCGCAATTGCCAACGGATCGCACCCGACGAGGTTGTCTCTTTCGGCTCACGTTCGATGACCGCATAGCCGCGATCAGAAGTCGCGATCAACATCGAATTTTCGGTGAGCTTCATCATCACCAGATCAACGGCTGATTGCCGATGCGGCGTCTTGTTGGAAGCGTCAGCCAACAGTCCCGGTTCGTTGCGAACTCCATCCTGTTGTTGACCTGCGGGGTTGTTGAACTGCGCGTGTGAAATCATTTCCACGAGATTCACGGGCGGCAGATGCTCGGCAATGCGATACGACAACAAGTCGCCAGGACGATTCGGGCCCGACCAATTCTCACTGCGGTAATGCCCTTTGGGAAAATACAACCGCGCGGCTCCGTCGGAGTCTCCGTCGATGAACACGAACTGCCGCTCGCCGTCTCCCGCATGTTTCGCGAACTCACGATGCTGCCGTACCGACAAACCGAGTCCGCCGCCAACCCAGCGGCCGTCAGCATCGACCTCGCGCGGCCGATACAACAACTCGTGACTCACATCAAAGTGCGACAAGTGCCCCGTTCGCCCGCCGTGATGACCGTGATCGCTCACGAGGCAGAAGTAAGTCTTGTGCAATCGCTGTTTGATTCGGAGTTCGTTGACCACTTGCCCGATCAATTGGTCCGCTTTGGAAATCGTGCGGCGCGTCGCCCCAAATTGTCCGCGACATTCTTTGTGGCTGACCGAGTCTGTCTCTGGCAGCCAAATGATCGTGACCGGTTGATCGCGTGGAATGAGCTGTCGAACGGCGTAGTTTGCGTTCGCGTCATCAATGTATTGCCACGCATCCTCCGCCTTCAGATACGGCACCGTGCGAGCCAAACTGCGTGTCCACAACGGCGGCGGAGTGTCGGTCATCACCGGCAAAACGCCGGTCGCCCAGTCTCGTCCTTCACCGCGCAGGATTTCGTAAATCGGAGCAATATCACTGGTCAACGAATGCTTCCATTCGTGTCCCTCTTTGTGCCCGATCAACCATTTGCGAGCGGTCGATTGCCCGTCGATGAGTGCTCGATCAACGCCCTGGGGGGCCAGCATCCGCGAACTGCGACTCGGCCCCAACGGATCGAGATACGACTCCGACGTCAAACCCTCCCGACAGAAACGGACCTGTCCTTTCAGTCCATGACGATCCGAAAAACAACCGGTCCACATCGTGCCGTTGGACGTGATCGTGTCCGACGGAAAGCCCGTGAAGCAATTCGACATCCAGACGCCGTTTTCGAGGAACAGATTCTTGATGTTCGGAAGATGTCCCATCGCCGCCATTTCGCGAACGACATCGGGCCGCAATCCATCGACATAGAACACAACCACTTGGCATCCCGCCAACGGAGCCCCTTCGGTCGCGCGCGGCGAGACCACTTCTTCATACGCGATCGGCTGCACGAACTTCGGCTTCACGATCTGCGCATGAAACGCCCCTTCGCTGTCTTGCGGATCAAAGTCGTTGACTGCGAGTTGCAAGCGGCCACTGACTGGTGCCGTCCAACTCTTTCCTTTGCCGACGTAAAACAGCTTGCCGTCGTCACCGATGCGGCCCATCAAACAAAAGCATGGAGCCGGTCCATGATTGCCGCTCGGCAACGGAAACGCTTGAGCCTGAATGCCATCATGAACGATGAACGAGCCTTCTGGCCCGACCGACGCTTCAAACTTCTGGCCCCACTTGTCCGACTGCCGTACAACGACGCGGCCCGATGCTGAAATCGAAATCGGTTCCCCCTCGACGAGATCAACGCCGGTATCAACCCATCCGGCATCTCCCACGACAGAGACCGCTCGACCATCTTGCTCCTGTTGTTGATTGGCGAAAGCGTGCCCTGAGTGCGAGGCCGTATTCGAGCAGCCACTTACCGACAACAACGTCGAAAGCAACATCGAAGTTGTGAGTGCCGCCCACGCTCCACAAAACTTGCGAGAGCGTGAAGACTCCGTCGAAAACGGTAATATGAGCGAGCGTCGGATCACAGTCGGCGTCCCTGCCCCGTCGTGCGGACGGTGATGTGATAGGTCTCTGACGCCGATTTGATCGTCCGCGTAGCCAAGCGTGATCCATGCAAACGACACCGCCGACAAGAACCGCACAGGTTCCACCTCGGAACGTGCGGACTGCGGTTCGCCGGTAAGACGTTCCGGCACCCCAGCTTTTTTCAGGAGGCCAAAGAAGTCTTCGCGACCGGCAAAGTTTGACACTTCGGATTGGACGAAGTGCCCCGCCTTCTTTGACCGCATTCGTCGAAATTACGGCGTCGGCCTCTCCGACTTCAGCGCTTTCAAACGTGCAATGGCACCGCGCATTTCGCCTTGTGCTCCCGGATCGGTTTCCTTTTCCAGAGCCGCTTCCAGTACAGGTAGCGAAGCGGGATCGGCAGTACTTCCCAAGGCACGAGCCACGTAGCCACGGCGATGGTGGTCGGTTTCGAGCTTCAACACGTTGACGATTTCGGGAGCCGCCGCTTTCGCCGCTGGACCGAGCATCCCCAACGCATGGGAGGCTTTCATCCGCACCAAGGCTTCGTCATGGTGCAGGTACTTTCGTAGTGAAGTGATCTGCTGAGCTACTTCAACATCGATCATGGCCAGTGCTCCATGCGCCACAACGCGAGTCACAGGATCGGCGTCGTCCTGACTCGCCACACGTAGCGGGTTGATGACCGATTTTTCGTCGGGAGCCGCTTTGCCGATTCGGCCCAGAGCGCGAGCGGCGGTCTCTCTCGCTTCTTTGAACGGATCGTTCTTGAGCACGGCAATCAACTGTGGAACCGCCGGAATCGCCGCTGCTCCGAGATTGCCGATCGCGGTGGCGGCTGTCGATCGAACGGCACCGTCGCGGTCGTCGAGCGCCGTGCGCATCTCGGCCAAACACTTCGACGAGATATCCGAATGAACGAGCGAGCCGATCGCCGTCTGCCGAACCTTGGGATCTTCGCTCTTGAGGTCCGCTTTCACTTTGGCAATGCGTTCCTCAGCGGACCCCGCCGGCTCGGCCGCGTCGGCACTGGTTGTGGCCAGTGAAACGACGGCGAAGAGAACGGCACTCAAGGCGGAGAGGAAACGAGTTCGGTTCGGAGGAGTCATCATCGGGCTTCCTTTCGAGTCGCAGAGAAATCACCGCCGTGTTGCTAAAACTGTTCGAGCACGGCATCCGTCGACCGCAGCATATCGGGCATCCCCAACCGATCAAACCCGCAGCGAATCGTCTTACTCGACAAGTACGAACCAAATTCGGTGACGTATCATGGAAGAGTTTTCAACGCAAAGGCGCAAAGAACGCGAAGGATTCGTCTCTCCCGATCAGTAACCAGTGTGCGTCCGCGATTGCCTTCAATAGTCTCATTTCGCTCGTTCTCTTCATTCGATTGTTTCCTTATGTGTTCCTTCGAGTTCTTCGCAGTGGATTCTTTCCCAACGCGCCTCCGTATGAGCGTGTCGTCGGCAGGTTGTGGCGGTTGATTGACGCTGCGCGGGCTTGGTCGCGAATATCCCGCCCCGCTGAAATTCGTACTCTGACCGCGGTCCTCTTGGATCTCTGAGGCTCTCATGTCTGATTCGTTGCCGTCGTCGTCATCTGCCCCGTCCCCAGAGCCGCATCGTTTGGAAGCGGTTCGTTTGGAAAAGCTGCACGCTCTGGAAGCCCTCGGCATCGACCCGTGGGGGCAGCGGTTTGATGGGCACATCGCGATTGCGGTAGCACGCGACAAGTGCCCGGCGGAGTACGGTACCGACGGCGAAACGGTTCGCGTGGCGGGCCGTATCATGTTGCAGAACGACCGCGGCAAGCTGAAGTTTTTTCACATTCAGGATTCCTCCGGCCGCATCCAGTTGATGATCTCGATGAAGGATGTGCCGGAAGTGACGTGGGCCGCGATCGAGCAATTGGATTTGGGGGATCTCGTCGGCATCGACGGGCGGCTGCGAGTCACCAAGACCGGTGAGAAGACGATCTTCGTCGTGGGGCTCACGCCGTTGTGTAAATCGCTGGCTCAGCCCCCAGAAAAATTTCACGGCGTTCACGACATCGAGATGCTGCTGCGGCATCGCTACATCGACATGATCTACAATGAGGGTGTGCTGGCTCGTTTGTTGGATCGGACCAAGATCATCAGTTCGATTCGGCAGACGCTCGGCGCTCAGGGATATGTCGAGGCGGAGACTCCGGTGCTGCATGCAATCGCTGGCGGCGCAGCGGCGAGGCCGTTCATTACGCATCACAACGCGCTCGACATCGACTTGTATCTGCGGATCGCGCTGGAGCTGCACCTCAAGCGGCTGATGGTCGGTGGCATCGAGCGGGTCTACGAGATCGGCCGCGTCTTCCGCAACGAGGGGATCGACGCGACTCACAATCCCGAATTCACCATGATCGAGCTGTATCAAGCCTACGCAGACTACGAGGTCATGATGGACCTCTGCGAAAAGATCTTCCTCGACGCGGCAAAGGCGATCGGCAAAGAATCGTTCATCCTGCCGTGGGGAGATAAGACGGTGGATCTCACACCGCCGTGGAAGCGTTGCAAATACGGCGACCTCTTCCGCGAACACGCCGGCTGCGACATGCACGACGCCGATGCGGTCTTGGCCAAAGCGAAATCGCTGCACATCGTAACGGTCGGAAAACATCCTGACGTGCTCGTCAATGAAGTCTTTGAAGCGACCGTCGAGGATGCGCTCATCGGCCCAGTGTTCGTCATCGACTATCCCGCGTCGATGTGCCCGCTGACGAAACGCAAACGCTCCGACCCGACGATCGCCGAGCGCTTTGAACTCTTCGTGCATGGCTTGGAAATGGCAAATGCTTACACCGAACTGAACGACCCGCGTCTGCAAGAAGAGACGTTCCGCACGCAACTCGCAGGCCAGGCGGAAGAAGATTCGATGGCCAAAATGGACCACGAGTTCGTCTACGCCTTGAAAGTCGGCATGCCACCAGCGGGCGGCATGGGCATCGGCATCGACCGCTTGGTGATGTTGTTGACCAATACCAACACAATCCGCGATGTCATTGCGTTTCCGCTGCTGAAGCCGGAATGACAATGTCTGCCTGCCGAACGATACCTCTCACCGTGAAGATCGTCCGCCTGACGTGACAGACGACTCGTTCACGCAGGCTCTATTTCTGATGTTTATCACCATCGCGTGTCAGTCGGCGAATGAACTTCCGTTGGCTTGAAGAACATTCCGCAGTTGTACGCCGTTAATGAGTTGCACAGGTCATCGGATGCCGTCCTTCCCGCCGAGTGCGGCCCGACCGAATACTTTCAGTTCTTCAATGGCGGCCATCTCGTGCCCATTCCCCGGACAGGCATCCAAACCAAGGCGGTTGCTGACGCGGCTGTGTCTGGACAATTTACCGGTCCCGGCCAGCGTCCCGTCCAGAGATAGCTTTTGCCTACCCAAGCCGACTGTGGTGATGATGCGGTGCTATTGGTCGTCATTCACGACACCAGGCGTTTCGAGCGGCTTGTCGGCCGCGAAATATCCCGAAGACACGGCCGTGCAAGTGCGGATGAAATCGTATGAACTCGCCTTCCGCATGCAGACGCCGATCCCCGAAGTCTTCAAGCTGTCGGGCGAGACCGCGTCAACCAGTGACCTCTACGGCTTGAACAATCCGGTTTCAAAACCGTTCGGCGAAACGTGTCTGCTCGCGCGGCGATTGGTCGAGCGCGGCGTCCGCTTCGTGCAGCTTTATCACGGCGGCGGAGGTGGCGGCTCGTGGGACGCGCACGCCAACTTGAAGGACAACCACGGCAAGCTCAGCCCGATGGTCGATCAACCGATCGGCGGCCTGCTGCGCGACCTCAAGCAGCGCGGCCTGCTCGACGAAACGATCGTCGTTTGGGCCACCGAATTCGGCCGCACTCCCGGCGAAGAAGGCTCGAAAGGCCGTGACCATCACCCCTACGGTTTCTCCTGTTGGCTCGCCAGCGGCGGCCTGAAAGGGGGGCCTCGCTCACGGAGCGACCGACGAAATCGGCTTCTACGTCGCCGAACACCGCCACTACGTCACCGATATCCATGCCACCGTGCTCACCCAACTCGGCCTCACCCCCCACTCGCTCGAAGTGCCGGGCCACAAGCGGCTGGAGATTGAGTTCGGGTAATCGTTCACGAGCACGGCAGCAGTGACGGAATTGGCTGTTGTTTGAGTTGTTTGAAATGAGCTTGAACGGCGGTGACTAGGTAGTCGTAGATCG
>JAYUFI010000033.1:0-7797 GCA_043738805.1 Planctomycetaceae bacterium
GCGAGCGGGGGACGTCAGCCCCCCAATGGTTGGGACGTCGCTCAACTCCGACACAACCGGGAGGCTGACGCCCCCCGCTCGCCAAGAAGACGTGGCGCTGTCTTCGCGCATCAAAGCCTCGCTGCATCCGTGGCTGACGTGGATCGTTGCTGTTTGGAGTCTCGGCGTTCTCGTCTGTTCGCTGAGACCGTTGCTCGGCTGGCACACGTTGTGGCGATTGAAGCGAGTGGGTGTGTCGCCGGTGTCGAACGACGTACTCGCCGCGATGCGGCGCGTGTCGGAACGGCTTGGCCTGCGTTGCGCGGTGCGAGTGCTGCAATCGACGTTGGCTCAAGTGCCGGTCGTGGTTGGTTACATGCGGCCGGTGATTCTGCTGCCGGTCAGCCTGATGACAAGCATCCCCACCGCGCAGTTGGAAGCGATTCTGGCTCACGAGCTGGCTCATGTGCGGCGGCATGACTTCGTGGTGAACCTGCTGCAAACACTGGTCGAAACGCTCTTTTTCTATCATCCCGCTGTGTGGTGGTTGTCGCACCAGATTCGAGTCGAGCGTGAGCACTGCTGTGACGACCTCGTGGTGGCGTCGTTCGGGAATCGCGTTGAGTACGGCCGCGCGTTGCTGGCGATCGAAGAGTTGCGCGGTCGCAGCTCGGTGCTCGCGCTGGGAGTGGCAGATGGTTCGCTGCTCGCGCGCATTCGGCGGATTGTTGGGCTGGGATCGGAGCCAATCGCGAACGAGCGTTGGTCGGGGGCGTCTGTCAGTTTGATGTTGGCTCTGTGCGCGCTGTCGCTGACGTGGTGCTTTGCCATGCGACCGGGATCGGCGAAGCCGGTGGGCCAGTCAAACCCGTTTGCGGTGACGCTGCCTGACGGATTGGAGGTCGAATTGCTCGGAGCCGCGAATTACTGGGAGCTGTTTCCGCAAAGCGTGAATCTCTCTTCGATCATTCCGAATCCGTGGTGGCGTCCGGATGGCGAGCGACTGGAACAATGGCCGCTGTCGGGAATCGCGTTTCCGAAACCGCTTGATGAGCAAGAACAAAAGCGATTCAAAGATTGGACCTCCGTCGCCGTCCGGGTTGGCGGATCGAATTTGGAGAGTCTCAACACCTGGATCGTCATCGAAGGTGCTCGTGAAAGCACGACGAGCTCGGGGACCGACCGTTCCGAGAAATCAGTCGTCAGTAGATCAATCGCGAGTGCGGGACCGTTGCCGGGAATCAAATCGGGAGTCGTGCGCATCGCGGTTGGCGCGGGTGAGCTTGGACCTTGGCAACGGATTCATCCGGATGATTCCAAAGATGCGGATGGTCCGATTCCCGATGAATTGCAAGCGGCCTACGCGGACATGTCCGAAGTGAAGTTTCGTGAAATCAACGGCCAGACCCGGTTGGTGACCGGGCCGATGGATGTATCCAAGATGCGCGCGTCAACCGAGATGGACCTTGTCGATGTCGACGGCCACGCCGTGAAGGGAGCAGCGTTCGCGTTCGTCGTTGGCGAGTGGGGCTGGACGTATCCGATCCCGCTCGCGCGAGTCGCGCACTATCGCTTTCGACTGCGAGCGTATCGGCATTGGGTCACCTTCGAGAACGTCTCGTTTCAGCCGGGACACAAGACCGAGGTGACGTCGTCTCTCGGAAAGACTCCCGAACTCCGCCGCGATCCACTCATCGCGACGTTGCCGAACGGCGTGCGAGTCGAGTTTGTCGGGCTGGCTGCGATGGAGGCCGAGCCGAAGAGGTGGTGGAAGCCGGATGGCTCGCCGCTCAGTGACGTGCCGAAGCACGGCAAGGAAACGATCCGCGTCAGTGGCCAAGAAGTTCGCCGCGCGTTGATCCGAGTGTATGGTGGAGGATTGAGTTACTTGGATGTCAGTCCGGGCATGACTTGTACTCGCTTGGATGAAGCTCATGGTTCGGGTGGTCCGTTCGTTCGACTGGATGGCGGATACACCTTTCCGCCCGGCCAGAAGACGGGACGCATTGAGGTCGGAATCGCGACGCAGCCGCAGTCGCCCGTGCGTCGCTTGGATGCCAAGGGCCAGCGGATCGCGGAGGGTAACGAACGCGGGGTCGGCGATGACTCATCCTCCGATGACATCAAAATCGACGGGGTTGAGTCGCCACCGCTGTCGATTTCGAAATCGAACGGGAAAGAACTTCCTGAAACGGCGGAGCAAAAAGCGGAGAACGACAAACGCCGAGTCCAAACACAAATCTTGTGGTCAGCTCCCAAACGCCTGAAGTCATTCGATCTCGAAGTGACCTTGATCGACATTGACGGCAAATCGCACCGGGATAGCGGGCGCAGCTTCTACTTCGACACCGTTGAGATGATTCGGCGGCAAGACAACCGAGGAAATGTCGTCTTCAATGTTCCCCTCTCGCGAGTCGCCGGCTTCGAGTACCGCATCCGGGCGTTTCAGTACTGGGTCACGTTCGACAACGTCTCGCTGAATCCGGGCGAGATGACCGACGTGAAAGTCGAGACGATCGAACCGATGTCTCCGAAGCTCGAATTCTTAAAGCCGTATCCGAAGCTGTATGGCTTGTCGCTCGACATGACCGAGCCGCAGTTCTTGGAGATCGTCAAGCAGCAGGAGTTGAAGACTCGCAAGACCGTCGATGGCGAGAAGGTTACGCATCACATCGCGCTCGGCGACGGTCACACGCTGATCGTGATGTTCGACAAGGAGGCGAAGTGCAGCGGCATTCAACGAGTGCGCGGTGAAGATGAGCGTCCTGACCAATCCCAAGTCGAGGAGGGAAGCAAAACGCGCCTCACGGCTCTCTTGCCGGGTGGTCGAAAGGTCGAGTTGGTCGGAGTCGCTCATGCCAATCTCGTGACGCCGAAGGGGACACAGCGCAAGGCCGAGGGTTGGTGGCAGGCGGATGGATCGCCGCTCGCCAAGGGGCCGTTCCAGAAGTTGAGTCCGTTGTCGGTCGCGGCGGGGCAGAAGCCGATGCGTGAGTTCGCGATTCGGTTGGAGACGCGGCCCAAAGAGTTGGCTTCGCCCGAGCAGGCCAAGCTACCGCCGATGCACGGCGGGTTGTGGTTCGCGTCGCTCAGGGGACAGTACGCGACGGCTGCCGGTTGGAGCGACGGCTACATGCAGTACCAGGTTCTGTTCCCGTTCGAGACCGACGAGCCGGGAGCTGCGGCCTTCTACTATTCGGACGTGCCGACCGTCGCAGCGGGGTTCATGGACCTTGAGGGCAAGGTGCGACCCAGCACGGACGCCAGTGCTCTGACGAAGTCGTTGTTGCAGCGGATCGAAGTCGCGGGCATCGAGAAGTCGGGGGCAGAAACTGTCGTGAAGGTCAATCCGTCGGTGCATCGCGGCCCGATGCAGGTCTTCGTGCTGGCGATCAAGCTCAACGGCACGACGGTGCCGGCTGTCGACCCCGACAACAGCGAGCGGCATGTCTTCAAAGTGCCCGCCAGCGAGATCGACGCCTTCCAAATCAACGTGCGACCGATGACGCATCGAGTCGTCTGCGAGAACATAGCCTTGCTGCCCGGCCAGAAGACCGAGCCGAAGCTGACCGTCGATTTGCTCGACGCGCTGGTGTCGGTCAAGTTCCGCAAGGACGGCAAGACATTGGGCCGCATCGGCGAGATCCGCCTGTCGCAACTCGAAGAGATGCTGAAGTCGTTTCAGCACGATCTGAACTCCGAGACCGGTGAACTCATCATCGACACACAAAGCGCGGCCTCGTTCGAGGAAGCCGAACGGATCGTGACGAAACTCATGGCGGGCGGCTGGAAGTGGCCGACGATCAAGTTGACTCCGGTGATGAAGCCTCGCGCTGGGCGCGGGTCTCCCGACCCCGCCCTCGACCCGACCGCAGGTCTCCCGAATTCGGACGAAGATACGAATCCGCCGAACAACGCCAATGGAGACCCGCGGTCCAACCCAGCGGCGGGGTCGGGAGACACACGCCGAGCACAGGGCAAATCCAACACAGACGGACTCCGTGTAAAACAACAGGTCGATGCGATTGCGGATCGATTCACAGCGACCGTGCGACGTAAAGCGAAGTTCCTAGACGATGAGCAAGTCGATGCGTTGCGCAACGAGCTGCGTGACTACTTGCTGGAGCGGGTGACTCGGCCGGTCTCGGAGGAATGGCAACGGCAGGTGTTGCGCGCCGTGGAGTTGTTCGTCGTCGATGTTCATCGCCGGACGTTTGAGGGACCGACGCAATTCATGACGGACTTCGAGACGCTCAAGTGGCATGTTTGGACGGCGCTGGACCGCGACGAATTGACGCTGGGGCAACTCGCCTTGCATGAGTCGCAGCGGAAATGGTTTCGTGACTTCGCTCGGACGTTGCCTGATCCCAGCGGCGGGAAGATCGGAACTTGGTTGCATCAAGACGGCAGCAAGTCCGAAATGACAACGCTCGAATACAAGTTGAATGAGCTTGATGAAATGCTGGCCGATCCGCTGAACCCGTACTTCGCTTGGCCATTCACCGAAGACGAGTTTCGCAAAATTCAGACTGGTGTCCGCGACCAAAATTGGGTTGTTGGCAAGATGGATTTGAATAGCGCATCCGCCATCGTGTTTCACCCGGTTGGCCTGCAACAAGGAACTCGCGTTTCAAAACGCTGGCCAATCAAAAATGGCAGTGCGGCCTTTGATGGCTTCACAAAGAATCGATTCCATTGGGACAGTGAACTGTCGAAACGACCGTTGTCGGCCTTGAAGAAGACTCGCGCTGGGCGCAGGTCTCCCGACCCCGCCCCGACCGCAGGTCTCCCGAATTCGGACGAAGAGACGAACCAGCCGAACAACGCCAACGGAGACCTGCGGTCCAACCCAGCGGCGGGGTCGGGAGACACACGCGCAGCGCAGAACACAGACAACAAGCCTGTCGTCTACAAATGCCGCGTCATCACAGCGGGAACCAAAACGCCGATCGATGGTGTGACGGTCGTCTTCAAACGGATGCTGGTGGGCGATCCGCGATATCCGAACGAGCGTAGGCATCTCATTGAGAAGACGACTCACGTCACGGATGCCGATGGTTGGTACGAAGTCACGATCCCGCCGGAGCAACTGGCCGAGAGGTTTCTCTACGTCGAGTTGGAGGTGACGCACTCGGAGCACGTGTCGCGAATCGGGGAGGGCTATGCGATGAGTATGATTCGGAAGAACGAGCTGGCTGGGGATCGGCCGTTCTTCGAGACCACGATTCTGCATCCGGGTCGAGCGGCAACGGGAACGGTGGTCACACCGGATGGGCGACCAGCCGCGGACGTGAAGGTCGTTGGTTTCTGTTACTCAAAGCCTCTAGCTCTCGACCGTGGGGCGCGGATCGCCACGCGGACCGATGCCGAGGGCAAATATCGAGTCGTGGTGCCAGCGTCGGGTGGCGGAGCGTTTTGGTTGGTGCCCGATGATGCGTGTCCGTTCGGCCTGGTTGTCTCGAAAGAGGGAGGCGACTTGGGAAAGCTGACTCTGAAGCGCGGCCTGCGTCCGAGCGGACAAGTCTTGGATGCTGATGGTCGAGCCATCGCGGGAATGCCCGTGGCCATGTCGCGGCTGGACTCTGAGTCACCGGACATCGACCGCGTCAAAAACGACCCCTATTTTTCGTCGGCTTATTCTCGTGAAGCGGTGACGGATTCTGAGGGACGATTTGTGATGCCTCCCGTTGAGCCGGGAATGTATGAATTCGAAATCTCGCCGAATGCCCAACCGTCTGCGAAATTCAGCGGCATATTTCTGAATCAGAGCATGTCGATCGACGCCAATGCGAAACCGCTCGAACTTCGCGCCGTCCCGTCCGTCGAGATTCGAGCACAGAATGTGGACAGCCAGGGCCAGCCGATACGCAGCTTTGAATTCCACATCACTGGAGAACTCAACGGTCATTATTTCTGGGGGCAGAGCAGCCGTCCCAACGATGGTCGCTCGGTGGCTCGCGTGCCGCGCGGGCTGAAGGAGGTCGAGGTTCGCTTTTCCGACAACGAGCACGGCATCGTTCGCATCCGTCGCAAACCGGGAGCACCGTTGGAGTCCATTGATCAGCTCATGATTCCCAACATCGACGAGGACATCGAAGGGATCGAGGTCGTGCGCTACAAATCCCCGATCCTGCTCGTGAAAGCGGTCGATGCAGCGAATCAACCGATCGCCGACTTCACTCCGAGCATCACCTACACCACCGCTCGCGATCCGAAAGTCGAGGAAAGCAAAGATGCCGACAAGGTCCGCCTCGAACATCAATCCGACGGCCGTTGGCGAACCAAGAGCTTCTTTCCAGACGAAGATGTGACGGTCTCAGTGGCCAAGAAAGGCTGGGAAGCCGGGCCACAAAAGCTCCGCATGACCGAAGGCCAAGAACGCGAACTGGTCTTCGTCCTGAAACCGCAGGCTAACGCTGGGCGCGGGTCTCCCGCCCTCGACCCGACCGCAGGTCTCCCGAATTCGGACGAAGAGAAGAACCCGCCGAACAACGCCAACGGAGACCTGCGGTCCAACCCAGCGGCGGGGTCGGCAGACCCGCGCCCAGCACGGGCGGATGATCGTGGCCGAGTTGCTCCGCAACTCGGTGCCGGGTCGCAGAACGACTCGGCCACAACGCAGCCGCTGAGCAAAGAGTCGCGGGCTTTGTTTCAGAAGTGGCTTCGCGGTCGTCGGGGTAACGGAAACATTCCGGGAGGGACGATCGGGCCGTTGGTGCGAGTCATGACGAACTTTGTGAAGAACAATCCGACGCATGAAGGCTCGCCGAAGTTCGCTGAGATGCTCAAGCGGATTGATGTGACTCGTGATTGGTCGCGCGACGAGGCGGTCAAGTTGCTCGACGAAGTGGCGGCGATCTACCCGTCGTTGCCCGAATGGGTTCAAGGCGAAAACCGCTTCGCGCTCGGCGGCGATGTCGTCATTGGGAAACCGTTGCCGGAGGAACTCAAGAACGCACCGTGGGGTGAGGCTCAGCCGAACGGCTTGCGAGTCGCTTGGCTGTTGGAGCCGCGCGGTGCGGAGCATCGGCTCAACACGCCGCTGAAGTCGCGCGTCTTGTTTCATAATTCGGGGAAGAACGCGGTCGTGTTTCGAGCACTGACTTGGAACCAGTCGGGCGGACACAAAGCCCGCGATGCGCAGGGCACCGAGATCAACATCAATTCGACCGATTGGACGACGATCCCGCGCACGTTCGCCTGTCGTCTCGCACCCGGTGAGTTCCTCGAAGTGGTCGGAGCAGGCATTGGCGTTGGGGCGAATAAGGACGATGAAGACTGGCGCGACGCACGCTCCGATTTCCGAGTTGGCGCGTGGATTGAAGCGAAGGCCGGCGATGAGGTGACGTTCTCACCCGATGCCCTCGATTGCGATGGCCGAGAGGCACCACAACCGGAAGGTGATGGTGCGCAAGCCGCGCCGCAGTCGTGGTGGTTGAAGTTCATCAAGGATCGACTGAGCCTCGATGCGCCGCTGCCGACTGATGCGGACGAGCGAGGTCGAATGCTCGATCGGGCCGTGCGTGATCTCTTTGGCAATGCCCCGACGAAAGAGGAGCTGACCGCGTTCAAGAACGACGCGACTCCGGAAGCATTCGAGGCACTGGCCAAGCGACTCGCCGAGCGGTCCGGGTTCGAGTCCTTCAGCGGCTCACTCATTTCTGGTCCGACCAAATTCAAAGTCTTGCCAGTCGATCCTGATGCCGCGAAGAAGCCGCGTACGGCGAAGAATCCGGGGCAATACAAGCTCGGCGGCAACGTGACGTTCGTCGTGACGCGGCGTCCGATCGGCGAGCGGGTCGTGAATGAAGCGCACCT
>JAYUFI010000034.1:0-7792 GCA_043738805.1 Planctomycetaceae bacterium
ATCTCGCGCACAACATTCCCGGCCACATCAGTCAGCCGCTCATCGCGACCGTTGTGGAAGAACGTCAGCCGCTCATGATCGAAGCCAAGCAAATGCAAGATGGTGGCATGAAGGTCATGCACGTGGACTTTCCCTTCGGTGGCGCGTAATCCCACCGGATCAGTCGCTCCGTGGACGAAGCCGCTACGGACTCCGGCCCCGGCGAGCCAGACGGTGTAGCCCCACGGATTGTGATCGCGGCCTTTGCCCTGTTCGCTCATCGGCATCCGACCGAACTCACCGCCCCAGATCACGAGCGTGTCGTCGAGCAAACCTCTCTGTCGCAGATCACGCAACAAGCCGGCCACCGGCTTATCCGTGCGACGCGACATCGTCGAATGGTTGTCGAGCACATTGTTGTGAGCGTCCCAGCCGTTGGTATCGCCGGAGTACAACTGCACGAAGCGGACGCCTCGCTCAATCATCCGTCGTGCGAGTAAACAGCGCGTGCCGAACTCGTCGGTGTCGGTCTCGCCGATGCCGTACATGTTCAACGTCGAGGCTGATTCGCCACGCAGATCAACCACATCGGGAGCTTCGGTCTGCATCCGAAAGGCGAGTTCGTAAGCGTTGATTCGCGCGGCGAGATGATCATCGAAATCGCGTTCGGCCATGTGCTGCTCGTTGGACTTCTGGACGAACGCGAGCAGCCGACGTTGCCGCTCTGGAGTGATCCCTTCCGGCGGTTGCAGGTACAAGAGCGGGTTCTTGCCCGGCCGCATCATGGTCCCTTGAAACGTCGCGGGGAGATAACCGCTGCCCCACGCGGGCGGACCGCCCTTCACGCCATTCCCCGGATCGGGCAAGACGACGAAGGCCGGAAGGTTTTGATTCTCCGTGCCCAGCCCATACGCGACCCACGCCCCGACGCTCGGTCGCCCGATGAGCACGCTGCCGGTATTCATCTGATAAACCGACTGCGGATGATTCACGCTGTCGCCGTGACAACCTCGCAACACGCAAAGCTCATCCGCGCATTCGCCGATGTGCGGCAAGAAGTCAGACACTTCAAGGCCCGACTCCCCGCGCGGCCGAAACGGTTTGATCGCCGGCAGCAGCGGATTCGCCGCCACCTTACGCCGAGTCATCACTTCCCCGAAGCTCTCCGGCAACGTCTGCCCGGCGAGTCGCGCGAGTTCCGGCTTCGGATCAAAGAGATCAACGTGGCTTGGCCCGCCGTGCATGAAGAGCCAAATCACACGACGTGCTCGCGGAGCGAAATGTGTTTCCTTCGATGCCAGCGGATTCGCGAATCGACCATGTTCCGCTGCACTCGCGACCGCGCGTTGTTCGTCCACCATCAATGTCGCCAGTGCGATCCCACCGAAGCTGCCACCCGCGCGAAATAAAAAATCGCGCCGAGTCGTTGTCGTCGGGAAATGGGATCGTGGCAGTTCAAGCATCGCGAGTTCTCCGCAAAGAGCCTCAAAGTAACCCGCAGCGTCAGCGAGGGCGAACGCTCCAAAATGCTTCGTGACAATTCAAGTCGGCAAAGCCCCCGTCCTCGCTGACGCTGCGGGTTACTGATCGTTCACAAACTTGCGTCAACGAGCAAGCCACAATCAATCCTTTCCGCGTTTCTGGCCACCGCTACAATCCAACCCCCGCGCGATGCGGCACAACCTGACGCAGACAATGGAGAGGAACATCACATGGCCAAGAAGTCGCAGAATTACTCGCCGTACCAAGACCAGATCATCAAGCGGTACTACAACAACCTCGACTCGATCGACCAAACTCGACTGAGCGATTTGGCCGCCGAGCTATATCTCTCTGAAGGCAAGAAGCGCGAGCGGCTGTGGAAGCAAGCGGGGGAAGTGATGGAACGACTCGGTGTTCCCGCCAGCCGCTTGGCTCACGTCCTGAAAACCGCTGACCCGGCGATCTTGGCTGAAGTTGTGCAAGACATTCAGAACGGTCACATCAAGCCGCCACCCAAGAAAAAATTCACGCCTCCGGGGAGTGCGCCGGCCAAAGATTTGTGATGTGTCGCGACTGGGGCACACGCGGCTCGCGTACAGACTAATCTCCAAAACAAACTGAGTAACATTCACCGCAAAGCACGCGAAGGAACGCTCAAAAATCAGTTCTCATGATCATTGTGCGAGGAAACTTTGGATGTGGTTCTCCTCCCGATTTCATCGCTGCTCTTTGCGCCTTTGCGGTGAATTTTCCGGTAGAAAATGCTCAGTTTAAGTAACCAAATCAACGCACGCGGGCCGTGTGCGCCACAGCCATTTCCGGAGTTGATCGTGAATCGACCTCAAGCCGTCTTATCCTGCGTTTGTGGAGTGTTGCTCATGGCGAGTTCGACGTTCGCGGGCGAGTTCAGACTTCAACTTCGATCGCAGCCAGCAACTGCCGCCAACAGTGGTCGCGTTGAGCGAACGATTGGCGAAACAACTTGGTCGGCGAAGCAAACCGCCGTCATCGTGTGTGATGTCTGGGACTATCATCACTGCTTGAACGCCGTCCGCCGACTCGAAGAGTTTGCTCCGCGCATGAATGACGTTTTGGTCGAAGCTCGCAAACGAGGCGCGACGATCATTCATTCGCCGAGCGATTGCATGGCGGCTTACGAACAACATCCCGCTCGGAAACGGGCCGTCGAAGTCCCGGTCGCGAAAAACAAGCCGCGTGATGTCGAACATTGGTGCTCACGAATTCCGAGCGAAGAGAAAGCTCAATATCCCGTCGATCAATCGGATGGCGGCGAGGACGATGATCCGGTCGAACACGCCGCATGGGCAGCGAAGCTGAAGGGGCTCGGCCGTAATCCAGGGATGCCGTGGCAGCGACAATCGGACCTGATCACGATTGATGACAAGCTCGACTTCATCAGTGATCGCGGTGACGAAGTCTGGAACGTCCTCGAACAACGCGGCATCCAGAATGTCATCCTCGTCGGCGTGCATTGCAACATGTGCGTGCTCGGCCGGCCGTTCGGTTTGCGACGGATGGTTCGCAACGGCAAGCGCGTGGCGTTGATGCGGGACATGACCGACAGCATGTATAACCCCCAGCGTTGGCCCTTCGTGGATCACTTCACCGGCAATGACTTGGTCATCTCACACGTCGAGCGATTTGTTTGTCCGACGATCACGAGCGACCAACTGCTCGGCGGCGAGCCATTTCGTTGGAAGTCAGACGCGCGATCTCAACGTGACGTGATGACGCTTAGCTCAACACAAAAGCCGGATCGTTCCACATTCGAGAAACAGTGGTCGTTGATCACCGTCCCGACGACCTGGGACGTAGCGACCAGCGGCGTTTTGAAAGAGCACAACGGCGTCGCGTGGTATCGTTGTGCCGTGCGGATTCCGCAATCTTGGATCGTAGAGAACTCGTTGCAGCTCTCGATTCCCAATCGTTCGAACGATGTCAGCGTCTGGCTCAACGGCCATGCGCTTCAGGTGACGCCGACCAACGCAACAGACAGCAGATTGTTTGCGATTGAACCCGACTGGATCGCGCCCAACGATGCGAATTTGATTGTGGTTCGTGTGCAGCACCGCAGTAGCGATCCCGGCCCGCAGACCGTCCCAATCCTTGTCAGCAAGAATCAACAATTACCGCTCAAAGGTCGCTGGCAGTTTCGCCTCAATGACAACTCCGCCAACTCAAACATCCCGCTTCCTGCTCGCTTTGGCGCATCGACCGACATCCTGTTTGAACCGTAACCAATCCTTCTTTGACGCGCAGCGTAGCCCGATTTTCCAAACCGGGCGAAACGAGCCACCCGGTTTGAAAAATCGGGCTACTCTGTGCGTCAACTGTGCCCTTTCATCTCATCCACAGATCGTTTCTTCACGGCCTTCTTCGCAAGCATCGCCTTCGCCGTTTTTTTCTTGGCCAAGAGTTTCTTCTTCGTGACTGGCAGCTTCACAGACGCCGTTTCGACTTGATCCTTCGTCTGTTTCGTGGTCGCTTTCGGCACACGCTTACTCGACTTAGCGGCAGCCTTTTTCGGTGTCTTGGGCTTGGACGTAGATCGGCTCGCAGACTTCTTGGTCGCTGTCGTCGTCACCACAGCGGCATCTAATTCGATGCCGAAGATCGCGCCGAGGTCTTCTCCCACGAACGCGTTCTGAGACTCGTCGCTCCCCAATTCTTTTTCGAGATTCCCCGCAGCAACCGCTTGCGAAACGAGTTCTTGGTGATCGACTCCGCGCAGTACGAACAGCAATTCCGGTTGCTGATCGAGACGTGCTCCGACGCCATACATCACCGCAGCAAGGTGCTTGCAGCAACCGGCCGAATCCGGGCAACTGCAACTCAATTCGATTTCGTTCGGCGATGGAAACAGTCCCACTTTCTTTTGAGTCAGCCGCTGCATCACTCCGTTCGAGAATCGTCCCGACAACAAATCGAGCAGCGAATCAATCGAAGCTGAGCAGTCTTCTTTGATCTTCTTCCACGTCGGCTTCGGGAGTGCGTCGATCTCGATTTCGACCTCGTAGGTCTCTGACCCCGCAACGATCGCTTCGATTTTGCGCGGTTTGATGACCAAATCCACAACGGAACCATTGCGAACATAGGTCACTCCACGTGGGAGGCGATTGGCGTAATCGCTATAGGCTTCGAGGTTCTTGCACCAGGCTTGGCCCCAAAACGTCGCCGCAATCTTACGGCCTGCGAGCTGCACCGGAGCCGGCTGCCGTCCTTGTTTTTTCGCCAACTGCGCCGCGTGCTTCACCGCATTGTTCTTCTTCTGAGCGACCGGCACATACTCGCGGTATTCGTCATAGCCCCAGCCCATAAATTGACTCCGTTCCGCAGGGATGAAACATTTCGTGGAAGAGTGCCGAAGAGAATCGCGAATGGCAAGCGCGAACCTACTGTGGCACGAGTCTCCACGCCGTGATGTGTGACGCGGAGCGTCGCACCACAATGACGCTACTCTTCCGCCGCTCTCGTGATGTCCAGTGCCACGAACTTCAGCAACTCGCGATCGCTCATCTCGGTCAATAGCGTCTCGCCTTCGCTCTTCGCGCCGAGCACTTGATCGGCCAGTTCTTGTTTGTCGCGGATCATCTGGTCGATGCGTTCTTCCAGAGTCCCTCGGCAGACGAATTTGTGGACCAGCACGTTTCGTTTCTGGCCGATGCGGAAGGCTCGGTCGGTCGCCTGGTTCTCGACGGCCGGGTTCCACCAGCGGTCGAAGTGGACGACGTGCGACGCGGCCGTCAGGTTCAGTCCCGTGCCTCCCGCCTTCACCGAAATCACGAAGAACGGCAGGCCGTCCTCTTCCTGAAAACGCCGTACCAACTCCTTCCGCTTTCCGACCGGCACTCCGCCGTGCAGCACGAGACCCGGTTGGCCGAAAACCTCGCCGAGGTATTTCGCCAGCGGTTCACAGACCGATTGAAACTGCGTGAAGACCAGCATCTTTTCCTGCCGCTCGGCAATCGGCTGACAGATTTGAGCGAGCCGCAAGAACTTGCCGCTGTCGTCCGCCGCGAACTCCGGCTGCGCGAGGTACTGCGACGGATGATTGCAGACCTGCTTCAGCCGCATCAGCATCGACAGCACCAGCCCGCGCCTCTGCATGTCGCCGGATTCGCCCGACTCGCGAGCTTCCTTCGCTTTCTTCAACTGCTTGGCGAGGTCATCGACCAACTGCTCATAAAGCACCGCTTGCTTCTTTGACAAGCCGCACTCGGCCCGCATCTCGGTCTTCTCCGGCAGGTCGGGAACGATGTTCGGATCGGTCTTCATCCGTCGCAGGATGTACGGCTGCACGAGCCGCCGCAACGCTCCATAAGCGTGAGCATCCTGCTGCTTGTTGAGCCGCTTCACGAACTCCTTGAACTGCTTGGCTGAACCAAGCAACCCCGGACAACAGAAGTCGAACAACGACCACAAATCGCCGAGTTGATTCTCGACGGGCGTCCCAGTGAGCACGATCCGCCCCGCTGCGTCGAGCTTCTTTACCGCTTTCGTCTGAGCCGATCCGACGTTCTTGATCGCCTGAGCTTCATCCAGCACGACCAACTTCCACTTCATCGCCGCAACCCAGTCCGCCTTGCGAGCCAAAGTGTATGTCGTGACGACCAGATCAAAATCTTTGAGTTCGTCGTTCGGCTTCTTCGTGATGCGATCAAGGACGTCCGCATCGCATTCTGACCGATGCGCAAAGAAACATTTCAACTGCGGCGCGAACCGCGCGAGCTCTTGCTTCCAGTTGCCGACGAGAGATGCCGGGACGATGAGGAGACTGGGGAGCGACTCGTTTAACCGCACGCCGCAGGCACGCGCGTTTTGCAATTGTTCGCCAGACAACGCGCGTGCCTGTGGCGTGCGGTTAAACGACGCACGGCCACGCAGCCGCAGCAACAGATCAATCACCTGAATCGTCTTGCCCAAACCCATGTCGTCGGCCAAACACGCGCCCAGCCCCAACTGCGTCATGAACCACAACCAGCGCACGCCGTCCGCTTGATACGGTCGCAGCGTCGCGTTCAATCCTTCGCCCGGTGAGCAGCCGACCACACCGCTCGGATCGCGCAATTGTTCCAGCGTTTTACGCAGCCAGTCGCCGGCCGTGACCCCCACCCAATCGGCGGTCACATCGACCGACGTGTCATCGGCGTCTAGTTGCGCTCCGGCAAGCAACCGCATACCCTTCAGGAAGTCGATACCCCCCGCGTGCTGACTCTGCAACTGTTGCCAGTGAGACAATGCCTCTTGAAGTTGATCGCGGTTGACCTCGACCCATTTGCCCCGCAGCAGCAGGAGTCCGTCCGAGGCCGCGAGCAGCTTCTTGCGCTCGGCGTCGGACAGCGTCTCGCCGTCGAGTGCTATGTCTACCGAGAAATCCAGCAGTCCATCGACGCCGATCGCGCTCGATCGCTGATCGCCGATCCGCACCTGCACCTGCGGTCGCGGCGGCTTGCGAGCCTTCCACCAATCGGGCACGCGCACGACGAGTCCGCTTTGCTCCATCGCCGGCACATCGCGCAGAAATCGGTACGCCTGCGAGATCGGCCACGCTTGCGGTTGAAACAACGCTCGCGAGTTAAGCAGCTCCTTCACGACTGCGCTGCCGTCTGCCGCCGCTCGCACCGGAGCCAATAACTCCGCGAGCTTCGCCTGATCCCGCTCGCTGGCGTACTGCTTGAGCGCCTGAGCCAACGGCAGATGCTGCACCTGTGCTTTCGCCGACATGCGATGCGAGTACGTTGCCAAGAACGCGAACGGCCGACTCTCGTCCCGCTTATTCTCTGCCAGATGAAACGTCACTCGGCCGAGCAAATGCTGAAACGGATTGACCGCTCGCAGAAACGCCGTCAGCCCACCGTCCGTCTCGGCACCGCGCCGCCGCACAAGCTCAGCCAACTCATCCCACAACTCTTTGAGCACACTCGGCGTGAGGTACTCCAACCCGCGCATGGACGGAGCCTCCGCAATCAACACCGCCAGCGCGAGATCGTCCGGCCGTAGCAGAGGAGTCCCGCCTCTGTTCTTCCCCAACCCCGCCGCAAACTCCGCCAGCCGATCTTCATCCAACTGGCACACCGTCTGAAAGAACCGCCGCGCGTAATCGCGCCAGAACAACAAATCTGCCGGTAAAGTTTCTGTCACTTGCGGCTCAGCCAGGAGCAATAAACCATCCGCCGCTGAACGCTCAAACGCCGAGCGAATCATTTCGGCAGACCGATCGCTCAACCCGCCTACCGAGACCGCCGCGTCTTCGGCTTTCTGGACAACTGACTCACACAACAATCGCCGATGCGGCGAAACGACCATTCGG
>JAYUFI010000035.1:0-7788 GCA_043738805.1 Planctomycetaceae bacterium
CGACCGACAGCAGTTGCTCCGTTTGACGACGTTGTTCGTCGATCTGCTGCAACAGCGAGCGTCGCGAATTCAAGCGATCGACCGTCATTCCATCTTGCAGCGAACTGTTCGGCAACGCGGGTGCTCCGCGAACGATCTGCGGATTGCCCGGCAGCGGTGCGAACGAGTCTTTGTCATAGAACGGCGTGCTCTCAGTCGTGAGTGCATCGTATTGCTTGCCGAGGAATCCGCCGTACGGCCCACCGCGCCGAAAGGCTTGCCCCCAACCGAGCCACACCGGCATGTAAACGTAATCGGGCAAACTCTTGCGTCCGGCGTTCAGATACTCGCAGACCGAACCCGTGCTCGGCGGATCGGTATCGCGCGGATGCTGGTCGGGAGGCATCAAGTCATAGCCGGTGTAGCACGGCAGGCAGTTGTGGCAGCCCGCCTTGTGATTGATGGTCCGAATGAACGCCGTGCGATGAGCCCACTTCGCAAACTGCGGCAAGTGCTCACAAACGTCGATGCCGGGAACGTTGGTCGGAATCGGCTGAAACTCGCCCCGCGTTTCGGACGGTCCTTCCGGTTTCAAATCGTACATGTCCTGAGTCGCAGCGCCGCCGAGCAAAAAAATGAAAATGACATTCTTCGCCTTGGCGTGACCAACCAATCCGGCCTCTTCAGCCGCGAGCATCTGCGGCAAACCAAATCCACCGAGAGCCGAGATCGCACCCGCCTTCAAGGTTTCTCGTCGAGTAATTCCGTCACAGCACCGTCGCGGACTTCCGAGCATCGTCAGCATGATTTGTGCTCCCCTCAAAACGCATCCGTCGCGGCCGATCGTAGTCATTCATCGACCGCAGAACCAAGCACGACTTGGCAGCCTGTTGAAGAATCTGTAGGACGGGCACTCTTGCCTGTCATTTTCAATCGGAAGCATCGACGGGCCAGAGTGCCCGTCCTACGTTTTCAGGAGGCCGATGAGGACTTGATTTTCCTCTTAGGCTTTTATCGCACTCAGACTTCACACGACCGGAAGGATCCCTCATGGCTGACACCAATCAACGAGTCGCACTCATCACCGGCATCTCTGGGCAAGATGGCTATTACCTCTCGAAACTGTTGATTGAAAAAGGATACGTTGTTCATGGCTTGATCCCGTGCAACGCCCCCGGCATCGGCGAGCCTTCCGGATTGAATCTGCATTACGGTGATCTTGCTGATGGCAGCAATTTTGGAACGCTGCTCGACACGATCCAACCGGACGAGGTCTATAACCTTGCCGCGCAAAGTCATGTGCGACTGTCGTTCGATCTGCCGGTCTACACCGCCGACGTCACCGGCGTCGGCGTGCTGCGCTGGCTGGAAGCAATCCGGCAACATCAGCAGCGTGCTGGCCGGCAAGTCCGCTTCTATCAAGCCTCCTCCAGCGAGATGTTCGGCAAAGTGAGGACGCCGATTCAAAACGAACAAACGCCGTTTCATCCGCGCAGCCCGTATGCGTGCGCGAAAGTGTTCGGCTATTGGCAGACGGTCAACTACCGCGAGGCTTACGGCCTGTTTGCTTGCAACGGCATCCTCTTCAACCACGAATCGCCGCGACGGGGCGAGGGCTTCGTCACTCGCAAAATTACGCAGGCCGCCGCACGCATCAAGCTCGGCCTGCAAGACAAGCTGATGCTCGGCAACCTCGATTCGCAGCGCGACTGGGGCTTCGCCGGGGACTATGTCGACGCGATGTGGCGGATGCTGCAACAACTGCAGCCGGACGATTACGTCGTCGCGACCGGTGAGACGCACACAATCCGCGAATTCCTCGACGCGGCGTTCGGGCATCTCGGCCTCGATTGGCAGAAGCACGTCGAGCAAGACCCTCGCTTCCTGCGTCCCGCCGAAGTCGACACGCTCCGCGGCGACGCCAGCAAAGCGAAACGAGTTCTCGGCTGGGAACCGAAAGTCTCGTTCCAACAACTGGCTCAAATGATGGTTGAAGCGGACCTCGCGTCCCAAATGACCAACGATCGATAGCCTAATGACAAATGCAATTGATCGTTGGTTATTGGTCATCGATCATTTGTCATTTGATGAAGGGCAACACCGCCGTTAGAAGTCGTCCGCTGTTGCACACACTCAAACGGAATCGCTCGAACCCCACCGAGCTTGCTTCGGTGGATTTGGGCTTTTGCACTACGAATTGCTTCACACAGACGAAAACTCACCTCTGCCGTAGTGCAGAAGCCTGAATCCACTGAGACAAGTTCAGCGGGGCGGGTGAAGTTGGAACCGTTGATTCAATCCTCACCCAATAAACCTCCCTAGTGATTCATGTCTGATTCGTTTGCTGAAAACCAAGACAACGCCGAGCAGCCGTTGCCGGATTTGCCTCCGGTCGAACCGCCGTCGGCGAAGTTCATCGTGCAACTGTTTGTCGTCCCCGGATTGATCGTGGCGGCGATCGT
The DNA here is from genome assembly GCA_043738805.1 of Planctomycetaceae bacterium. Classification (GTDB taxonomy): domain Bacteria; phylum Planctomycetota; class Planctomycetia; order Planctomycetales; family Planctomycetaceae; genus SXKJ01. The sequence goes on from JAYUFI010000035.1 coordinate 2,442, forward strand.
TGGTGCGTGGCTGCTGTTCGGGAAGCTGGCGTCTGCCGAACAGGACTGGCAAGCGTTGCTCGCCGACATGAGGAGCAGCAACGAACATCGCCGAGGTCGCGGGGCAATGGGACTCGCGCAGGCACTTGCCGCGGATCAGAACCGCAAAGGAATCGGCGGACCACGCTTGGCGACGAACCCTCAGATCGCTCAAGAGTTGAGCGCCTTCTTGGCCGAAACGCTCAAGAGCAGTTCGACAGAACCGTCTGTGATCGATCAGCAGGCATTTCTGATTCGGACCTTGGGAACGCTCGACGTGCCGGAGGCGGTGTTGCCCGTGTTGCGTGAAGCGATGGATCAGAAGCACGATCGCGAAGTCCGCAAGAACGCGGTCCTTGCCGCCGCGACGATCGCGCATCGAGCCAACGAACGAGGCGCAGGCTTATCCGGCGAAGGGATCGTCGATGAGTTGGCAAACGTCGCCAAAGACGGCGATCCGCTGCTGAGGTCATCGGCGGCATTCACGCTCGGACTCTTTCCGCTGGAACGGACCAAGCAAACCTTGACCGTGTTGCTCTCAGACGGCGATTCCAACACGCGAGTGAATGCGGCGATCGCGTTCACCCGCCAAAAATCGCTCGACGGCGTGCCAGTTCTGCGCGAAGTGTTGGCCGCTGCGGCGACAACTAAGACGGCAGCACCGTCTGGAGATTCATCAGTCATTGCGGCGTCGAACGCCTTGAAGGCGATCAGCGAATTGTCCTCACAGTTAGACGAACCGACTCGAACCGACATCATTCGCGACGTGGAAACCGTCTCGAAAGGTTATCCTGAACCGCGTGTGCGGCTGGATGCGGCTCAGGCGTTGATGAAACTTCGCGGCCCTGGAAAGTAATGGCAGTCAAAACGATATGCAGACTCACGATCACGCCACTTTGCCAGATCCCACCGCGACACCTGTTGGCTCGCAGATCGACTACAGCTATTTCATGAACTGCGTGCATTGCGGTTTGTGTACGTCGTTCTGTCCGACCTATTTGGAAACGGGGGATGAGAACGACAGTCCGCGCGGACGGATTTACTTGATGCGAAATGTTGTCGATGGCCAGTTGCCGCTGACGGAGACGGTGAAGTCACACCTCGATCTGTGCCTCGATTGTCGAGCGTGTGAAACGGCGTGCCCCTCCGGCGTGCAGTACGGGCGGTTGATCGAACCGTTCCGCGTCGAGATGCAAAAACGGGATGCCGCTGAAGGTCGTGGCGATGCGAACGGCTGGTTTCATCGGTTCGTGCTTTACGGGTTGTTTCCGTATGCGAATCGACTGCGCTGGGCACTCGCGCCGGCGCGGTTTGCTCAACGGCTCGGACTGGATCGCATTGCTGATTCGATGGGACTGACGAAGCTGTTGCCGAAGAAACTTCAGCGGATGCAGGAGCTGTTGCCGAAGCTCGGTCCCGCGACGCCGCCGTTGCCGGAGTTGTTGTCTCCCGTCGGCCCACGTCGAGCTCGCGTTGCGCTCTTCACCGGTTGCGTGGCGGACGCGATGTTCGGGCACACGAATTGGGCGACCGCTCGTGTGCTGCAACAGAACGGTTGCGAGGTCGTCGTCCCTCGCAATCAAGCCTGCTGCGGAGCGATCCACTATCACAGCGGAGCGGGCGAGCCAGCGTTGCAACTCGCTCAGCAAAATGCCGACGCATTTAACCCGGATGATTTCGATGCGATCATCATCAACGTCGCCGGCTGTGGTTCGATGCTAAAAGATTACGGCCACATGGCTCATGAACTCGCGCCACAAGATGCGGTCACTCAACAGCGGCTCGACAAGTTCGCGGACAAAGTCAAAGACGTCTCCGAGTTCCTGATGTCGCTCGGCCCCATCGCTCCCACCGGCGAGATCAAACTGCGAGCGACCTATCACGACGCTTGCCACTTGTGTCACGCGCAAAAAATTCGCGAGCAACCACGCGATCTGCTGTCGCTTGTCCCCGGCCTCGAACTGATCCCGTTGAACGAAAGCGAAATCTGTTGCGGAGCAGCCGGGAGCTACAACCTGACGCAACCGGAGATGGCCGCTCAACTCGGTCGCCGCAAGTTGGAGAACATCCTCAAGACGAAAGCCCAAGCGGTCATCACCGCCAACGCCGGCTGCTCGCTGCAACTGCAAATGCAACTCCGCCAAACCGGCCACGATATTTGGGTCGCTCACCCGATGGACGTGCTCGATTTAAGTTATCGCCAACAGCAGCCCAATTGCCTGAAAGGCTGACGACGATGGTTGCTCCCATCTTCCAAAAACTGCCGGTCACGCAAGATCAACTCGCCGAGTTTTGTCGCAAGCATCGCATTCAGCGAATGTCGGTGTTTGGGTCCGTGCTGCGAGAAGACTTTGGGCCGGAAAGCGATGTTGATTTTCTGGTGGAGTTCGAGCCTGACAGCCATCTGGGCTGGGGAATTGTCGGCGTATGTGATGAGTTGGAAAAACTGATTGGCCGACACGTCGATGTGGTCAATCCGAAATACCTGAAACAGCGACTCCGCAAGAGCGTTTTGGAGAGTGCTCAGCTTGTCTATTCCAACGCCTGACAGAGATCTGTCCTACGCGGCAGACATGCTCGATGCAGCGACCAAGGCCGTGATGCTTTCGATGGGAAAGTCTCGTGCTGACCTCGACGCGGATGAGGTGTTCCAACTGGCGATGCTGCATCTGATTCAGATTGTGGGTGAAGCGGCCACCAAAACTTCGCCCGCACTGCGGCAGCAACATCCAGAGATTCCGTGGTCGAGCATTACTGGAACGCGACATCGCATCGTTCACGATTACGCCGCAGTGGACCTCGACGTTGTCTGGGATGTCTTGAAGATTTACCTCCCGGCATTGATCCCTCAACTGAGTGCCTTCGTCCCTGAATCCACGGATTCCTGAGTTATCCTCACAGCCTCATTCCGCCGAAGTCACTCAACTCCGCGTCCGTAAACTCGCTGTAGCCGCTCAATGCAGGCGGCGACTTCTGAGTCGATCCGCTCGTGCGGAATGATCCCCGTTTCCGCGAGCAATTTCGCGAGTTCACGCAGGCAGCGTTCTGTGAGTCGCGGCGAATAATGCAACATAAGTCGCCGTTCGACGAGATCGCTCAGAGAACGAACCCACTCGTGGCAGATGACCCACGTGACGAATCGGTGCGGTAGGTTCGTGTCAGCGACGCTCTCTTCCTCTTCCGACAGTTCCTCTTCTCTGTGTTCTCCGTGCCTCCGTGGTGTCAAACTCTTTTCGTCGCACGGCAAAGGGGCTGAGAACGCAACGGAATCGCCGAAGACCTCGTCAAACCGGTTCCCGATCAGCGGCCAGACTGCTTCCACTTGAGCGATCATCAGCCCGAAGCGCTGACTCAATTGCTGATGCAACGATCGCAACGCGGCGTCATCTGTCGGAAAATCTTGAGCACCTGAAAGCAACTCGCGACGTGAATCACCAACACGCGGACGATCGAGCCGTTGCAGCACTCGATCGGCGACTTCCTCGGCCAGTTTCCGGCAGGTAGTCAGCTTGCCGCCGATCAACGTCAGAATCGGAACCGGGCCGCGTGTGTTCTCGTCGATCCAGTGACCTCGTGGAATTGACGACGGTGAATCTTCACGGCCGAACGGCAGCGGTCGCACTCCGCTGCACGTCAGCAACACATCGGCGGCAGTGAGCCGCGCCGACGGCACGACGGCGTTGACCAGTTCGATCAGGTACTCGATCTCCCGTGGCTCCGCGACAGCCGTGTCGGGCCGGGCTTCGAACGGTTCGTCAGTCGTGCCGACGAGCGTCTGTTCTTGGCCGAACGGCAGAATGAACACGAGCCGACCGTCGCCAGCCTCGGCATACAGCCCGTTCGCTCCGATTGCCGCGCGCAGTTCAGGCTTCGACGTGATGAAGTGGCTTCCCTTCGTCCCGCCGAACAGTTTGTGCGAGCCGACGTTCCAGTCCGCCAGCGTAGCATCGCCCCAAGCGCCGGTGGCGTTGATCACAATCGCTGGCATCAACGTCCTCGACGGTGCTTTGCCCAGCCGATCGTGCAACCAGACGTGCGGCCCGTCGAATTGAGCGATCGTGTGCGTGAGCACCTCGCACGCGAGACCCTGTCGTCGAGCCGTCCGCAGCGTGTCAGCCAACATCGTCACCACGAAGCGTTCCGGAAACGAAATCTGCGCGTCCGAGTACGCGCACAACCAACGAATCGACGGGTCAAACTGCCGCGTCTGAGGTGTTGCGAGTGACGTCACCGAATGCGTCGGCGTTTCATGGTTCGCCGAACTCACGGCCAGCCAGTCATAAAAACTGAGCCCCATCCGGATCACCCACAAGCCCCGCTCTTTCGCGCGGGGGCAACAGCGCAACCACAGCTTCCCGATCCACGATCGCTCGCGGCCGAGCAACGTCAGCAGACCCCAGATCAAGCCGCCGAAGCGTCGCCGGACAGGAATCTGCAACCGCAGCGGTTGCACGAACTGCGGTGCGGTTTGTAACAAGATCGCTCGCTCGCGCAAGGACTCAAAGACCAGCCGGACGTCGCCCCGTTCGAGATATCTCAACCCGCCATGAATCAACCGCGACGACCGCGACGTCGCGCCGAAAGCGATGTCGTTCGCATCGACGATCGTCACCGACACGCCGTTGAGAACCAGTTCCCGCGCGACTGCTGCGCCGTTGATCCCGGCCCCAACAACGAGCACGTGCTGTGATTGGGCAACAGATTGATTCGGATTGTTCGACATGATGTGAGAGGATAACCGGGGTGAAGACAAATTGATCATTGGTTATCGGTCATTGATCATCGGTCATTTGAAGGACGGCGAACCGACAATTCTGAGCGCCCGCTTGCGGCTTCCGCCGATGACCAATGACCGATGGCCAATAACCAACGACCAATCTCGCCTTCCGCTTCCCGCCGTCTGCGGTTGACGCCCTCAATGGCGTTCCCCTACTTTCCGCTCGCTCTGACGCGGTCGAAGTGTTTTGTTGGGCTGAGGTCCGTTCGCCGCGTTTCGCTGTGGCCGATGAGTTTGATCGCGATGGTTTGCGATCGCTCGGTCGAGCGATCAACAAGGTCCGAACGTGACCGCTTTTTTAAGAGGTGTTTGAAAACAAATGGCTGATTTGATTCCCCCGCATGGTGGTCTGTCCGAGCCGGTGTGTCGGACGGTGTCCAACGATGAAATCGCAGGCTTCAAAGCCGAAGCCGAATCGCTCCCCAAGGTGCCCGTCTCGTCGGCCGATTTGTCGTCGGTCTATCGCTTCGGCGACGGCACGCTCAGCCCGCTGACCGGGCCGATGAATTCCGCAACGTACAACCGAGTGCTCGACGAATCGGTCATCGAACA
>JAYUFI010000036.1:0-1039 GCA_043738805.1 Planctomycetaceae bacterium
TTTGTATTGATCTCGATCTGCGTGACGTTCTCCATTTTGTATTCGACCGGGTCTTCGATCGTGATAATGTTTTGCTGGAACGAGTCGATGCTGTTGAGGCAGGCATACAAAGTCGTCGATTTACCAGCACCCGTCGGCCCGCAGACGAGCATCAAGCCGTGCGGCTGATGGATGACATCTTTGATTTGATCTTCGAGTTGTTTGCGGAAACCCAAATCGTCGAGCGTGCTGACCGATTGCGATTGATCGAGAATACGGAGCGTCATCTTCTCGCCGTCGCGCGTTCCTTGAGTCGCCACGCGGAAGTCGATCTCGCGTCCTTCGGTGATCGCTCGAAAGCTGCCGTCGAGCGATTTCCGTTTCTCGGTGATGTCCATGGCTCCGAGAATTTTGAAGATGTTGATGACGTTGTCGCCGAGTGCTCGATCGAACGGCTCGACCGCCAGCATCACGCCGTCGATACGCATTCGAACTTGAAGTTCGTCTTCCTTCGGTTCGAGGTGAATGTCAGTTGCGCGTTTGATGAGTGCGTCGTAGACCAATTCCTTCGCCGCCAAGAAGCCTCGCGAATTTTCGACTTGTGACGTGCGGCTCGTATCGCGACGTCCAGTCGATGTCTTGCCGATGAACTCGATATCCGGGCCGAGCAACTGCTGCTTCATCTTCTTGCCACCGATGCTGACTCCCAAGCGAGCCAACAGTCGGAACGTGACACTCTTGATGTGCTTCTTCGTGAGCAACCGAGCGGATTCCGGGACGCAAGAATTTCGCTCGCGGATATACAAACCAAGCGGCACTCCTTGCAGCGTCAGCATCAACACAAACCCAAGACCAAACCCTGACATCGTCAGGATCACCAGCAATCCCGCGAGTCCGCCGAGCAACACCGCCGAGTTCCAATACTCACTGTTGACCTTCAGTGAGAGGCTGTCTTGATTGACCCACTTGCCAACCCAAGCCCAACCGAAGAACGCACCAAGGATCGGGATGAATCTCCACAGGCTGAGATAAAAACCGGAATCGCTCGCCCCACCGCTAT
>JAYUFI010000037.1:0-7785 GCA_043738805.1 Planctomycetaceae bacterium
AGCCTCAACTGGCTCCACGGAACCAACAGCGACGGATGCCCGACGAAGACTGGCCACACGGCAAGATAGAGTCCCTCTGACGAAACTCGAATCGTCACACAGCCGTTGTAGTCACACCAACCAATCCGCAGAAACTGCCAACCAAATCGAACTCCCTCAACCGGCTCACGCTCGGCCCGATACCGTTCGGCCAATCGAACCCAGCCACTCACATTCGCGATCAAGACGCAGAGTCCCGCCCAGCACGCGGGAACCAACGCGAACAGCATCAACAAGCCCCAGCGCATTGCCTTGTGCTCCGATTTCTGAACAACTCATAAGGTCGAACAAGGTACGTCATGTCATCGTTACGGCAAGTGGGCCAGGGCGATTGCGCGAAACAAGGCCACCTGCGACAGTAGAGTTGTTGCGATTTGAGAAATGACCTCGGCGGGATGCCTCAGCAAGAAGCTTTCGGCCCGCAAAACTGATCGCGTTCGGTATCAACAACAGCAATCGCTGACGCTAATGATTGAACTGGAACTCGCGCGTGTTGAGTAGGGTCCACAGGAAATCTTCGTAGCCTTCTTGAGGGCTAGCAGCGGTGGCGATTTCGGCCAGGGCGGTTTGCTTTTCTTCGGCGGTGGGGCGGCGTGAGAGCGAGCAGAGGAAGAGTTCGTCGACGATTTGGTCGGGCGGTGTGTTCACCTTTACGAGTTTGGCGATGCGACCGTTTCCGTCGGCGACTTTGCGGTTCAGCAAGCCACCGCTGATCATCAACAGCGCTTGAGTCATGCTCGGCGTGTCGCTGCGTTCGCATTCGCAGGTGACGACGCGGCGCGGACGACCGAATGCGTCGAGGAATTCGTTCGGGAAGTTCGGGTCGGGGAGCGAGATCGCTCGGAAGCCGAGCGGAACTTCCGGGAACTTCTCTTGTGTGCCGCAGGCGAAGTCGACGGCATCCAGGATTTGCTCAGCCTTCAACCGCGTCGGGCCGAAGTGCGTGCTGTAGCGGTTGTCACCGTCGATTTTGCTAGCGGGATTCTCGACCGAAGTGAGTTGGAAGACGTGCGAACGCATGATGGTTCGCATCAAGTGCTTCACGTCGTAGTTGGCGGCGATCAAGTCTTTCGCCAGAGCGTCCAGCAGTTCGGAGTTCGAGGCGGGATTGGTGACTCGCATGTCGTCGATGGGAGTGACCAATCCTCGGCCAAAGAAGTAGCCCCAATAACGGTTCGCGAGGTTACGGGCATACGCTGGATTGTTCTTGTCGACGAGCCATGCGGCGAGGGCTCGGCGGCGATCGACTGGATCATCGGCCGGTGCGGCTCCGAGCGGCTTCGGCGGCAGGATTGCTCCGGTGCGCGGATGACCGACTTCGCCCGTTTCATTCACGTAGATGACGAACTCGCCTCCTTGAATGCCGAACTCCCACGAACTCTTTTTGCCGACGCGAGCGAAGAACGCTCGCAGGCTGTGGTAGTCGGACTGCGAGATGTTTTCATACGGATGATGGTGGCACTTCGCGCATTGCACGCGCACGCCAAGAAACGTCTGAGCGGTCGCCTCGGTCCACTCTTCCTGGTAACCGTTGACGAAGAAGTTCACCGGCCCGTTCTGATAGGGACTGCCGACCGACGTGATGAGTTCGGTAGCGAACTGATCCATCGGCTTGTTGTCGCGGAAGGAGGCTCGCAGCCAGTTGTGCAGCGACCACATCCCTTTCTTCTGCAAACTGTTTCGATTGCTCCGCAGCAAGTCGCCCCACTTGTAAGCCCAGTAGTCCATGTATTCGGGACGTTGCAGCACGCGGTCGATTGCCTTGTTCCGTTTGTCGGGATCGGTGTCAGCAAGGAATGCTTTGATCTCGTCGGGGGTCGGCAGCGTGGCGATCGTGCTGAGATGAATGCGGCGGAAAAACTCTTCGTCGGTGCAAAGCTTCGTCGGCGAGAGCCCCGTCTTCTGCCACTTCGCAACCCACAACTCGTCGACATAGTTGTGCTTCGCGAATTGATCGAGCCCTTCGCTCTGCCCATACGGAACGACGATGCGGCTGACCGTCACAGTACCGAGATACCGCACCATGATGACGGTCTCACCCTTGCCGGTCGCGGTGACCAGCCCCTCCGGCGTGATCTCAGCCACGGAGCCGTTCATACTGTCGAACGACGCTTTGCGTTCAATCGGTTCTTCAAAGCCGTCCTCGTAGACCGCCTTCGCCACGATCTGCACCGTTTGTCCCGGCTGCAAAATCGCCTCACTCGTGGCTGACGCTGCCAGCGTCCGTAGCGTTTGTTGTGCGGCTATCCCATCGTTCGGACGCGAGGACGCGTCCGCCACGGTCAGCACGACTTGCTTCAATTTACGATCGCTCGGCAACGGCCCCGGCGTGTTCTGCTGCATCCAACGAACGAGCGTTTGCTGAGCCCAAGAATCCTTATTGATCCGCCGCCCGCCGCCGTGAGGAATCTCCATCAACGGTTTCGTCAGCAACAAGCTCTCCGTCACATTCGACGCCTTGATCCGTCGCCCATACGCCCCACGCACGAGTTCGATGTAATCTGCGCTGTCATCAAACGCCCGCAAGGACAGCTTGAACCCACCCTGCCCATACTGAGCCCCGTGGCAAGCCCCTTGGTTGCAACCAAGCTTCGTCAGAATCGGCTGGATGTCGTTGACGAACGAGACAGGTTCGTCGGCCAATAAAAGATTCGCGAGGCTCATTATGCTCAACGCAAAAGCGAACCAAGCAGACTTCTTCATGACGCGAACCCTATCTCTAAAACTGCCGCCAACCCTATTTCTGCTGGATGCGGTAAAGCTGAGTTTCCGTGCGAATAAAGAACGCTCCGTCAGCAACGGCGTAAGAAGCGAACGTGCGCGGTTCGAGGGAGTTGCGGGCGACTTCGACGAACTCGGAGCCGGGTTCGACGACGATTGCGTCACCTTGCTCGCTTTGGAAATAAATCTTGCCGTTCGCGAATGTCGGCGATGCCGAGAATGCTCCACCGAGTCGTTTTTGCCAGACTTGTTCTCCGGACTTCACGTTCAAGCAAGTCGCGACACCGCCGTCGCTCACAACGTAGACATTCTCGCCAACCAACAACGGCGACGGCGTGTGCGGCATACTCTTGGTCACTTTCCAAGCGACGTGCGTCTCGGTGACGTTCCCTTTGCCATCGGGCCGAATCGCCAACAATGTCGGGCTGTCGTAACCTGAACCGACAATCACGAGGCCGTGACCGAAGACCGGACGCGGGATCACCGAGTAGCCGTCTCCGTAATCGACGCGCCAAATTTCTGAACCATCTTTTGGTTGATACGCGGCCACGTGAAACGTTCCGGGAGCGACGATCTGCTTCTCGCCGTTGACTTCGATCAGCAACGGCGTGCCAAAGGAAAACTTTGAGCCTTTCGCATGTTCGCGAATCGTTTTCCAACGGATATTACCGGTCGCTTTTTCTAACGCGACGACGAAGTCGATGTTCGCTCCATCGCAGCAGACGACGAGCAGGTCATCGACAAAGATCGGCGAACTGCCGTTGCCATGACGCGGTTCGTATTTGAGTTCTTGGTTCTTCCAAACGACTTCACCGGCAAGCGTCAGACAAGCCGTTCCATGCGTGCCGAAGTGGACGAAGACGTGCTTGCCGTCAGAGATTGGTGAAGAACTCGCGTGGCTGTTCTTGGAGTGAATCGGACTCGCCGTCTTGCCGTCCTGTTGGAAGACCTCAATGTCCCACACGACACTGCCGGAGGTCTTGTCGAGGCATAGCGTGCGGAGCGACTGATCCTTTGAGTCGTCCCCTTTCGGCACGGCAGTCGTCACGAAAATCTGATTGCCGACGATGATCGGTGACGACCAACCTTTGCCGGAGATCGGCGTCTTCCACACGACGTTCTTTTCAGCCGACCATTCGACTGGGAGCTTGCTATCGGTGGCGTGCCCCTGCCCGGTGGGACCGCGAAACTCAGCCCAATCAGCGGCGCGAAGAGTTGATGTTGCCAACAAACTACCGCTCAACACCGCGATCACTGCCATGACGTTTCGCATCACTTGCTCCTAAATCAAAGGTTGCTTGGCAAGCGGGGCGGCGTCAGCCCCGTTTGCACTTGAGTTCTTGTCTAGCGAAGATATGGAGGCTCGGCATTGAGAGTCAGAAAAAGTGGCTTCGTGCTTTTCGTAGCCCGGTTTTTCAAACCGGCCGGTTCAGTTTGACCGGTTTGAAAAACCGGGCTACGGAATTGTTTTTCCTCGGCACCCTATTCGACTTTCGTCACTTCGAGGCGGCGATTTCCACGCGGCGTTGAAAGCTCAACCATGTCGCCAACTTTCTTGCCGGTGATCGCTTGGCCGAGCGGGCCGCTCATCAAAATTTTCATGATGTCGGCGTCGTAGTCTTCTTCGCCGGGGCCGACCAGTTCATAGCCTTCGGACTTGCCGGTCGTCGTGTCCTTCAACATGACGATTGAGCCGAAGCCAGAAACACCTTTCGGTTGCGAGCCTTTATCAACGATGACGCAATTGGCCAGTCGAGTTTTCAACTGGTAAATCTTGGCCTGCATGCGACCTTGGTTTTCACGCTGACCGTGATATTCGGCGTTCTCACGAAGGTCACCTTCAGCACGCGCGTCGGCGATCAACACGGCCAACTTCGGCATCTCGTCTTCTTCGAGTCGCCGAACTTCTTCACGGAGTTTGTTGTAGCCTTCGGCGGAAATCGGCTCGCGTTCCATGGCCGACGATCCTTTCGTGGAGTGCTGCCTTGCGGCGCTGATGCGGCGAACCGCAGGTGTTTTTGCAAATGAGAACTACAACAGCCCGGCGACTCATTTGAGTAGCCGGGCTGTTGGGTGAGGATGGTAAACGCTTCGGATCGAATTCAAAAGCCTGACTCAGACGTTGACCCACTGGCCACTCTTCGCACTGCCGAGGACTGCGTCACAGACCTTCTGTGTTTCGAGAGCATCGCGGAAGGTCGGGCCACACGGCGTTCCCTTGGCGAGCGACTCACAGAAGTCGGCCACTTGATGCACAAAACTGTGCTCGTAGCCGATCTGCAAGCCGGGCACCCACCAATGATTCATATAGGGGTGATCGCCGTCGGTGACATGGATCGAACGCCAGCCGCGCAGGTTTCCTTCGTCGCGATGATCGAACCACTGGAGGCGATGCAGGTCATGCAAGTCCCACTTTAGCGAAGCGTGTTCGCCGTTGACTTCCAGCGTGTAGAGCGCCTTGTGACCACGGGCGTAGCGAGTTGATTCAAACAGTCCGAGCGCACCATTGTTGAAGCGGCAAAGGAACGAGCAAGCGTCGTCGATGGTCACCTTCTGAACCTTGCCGGTTTCGGTGTGAGTTCGCTCTTTGATAAAGGTTTCGGTCATTGCCGAGACGTTCTGCACGCCACCGATGAGCCAAATGGCCGTGTCGATACAGTGAGCCAAAAGGTCGCCCGTCACTCCGCTCCCGGCTGCTGCTGCGTCGAGTCGCCAGAGGCCGTTGCCACCTTGCGGCAACTCTGCGGAGATCGTCCAGTCCTGCAAGAAGTTGGCCCGGTAATGAAAGATGCGACCGAGCTTTCCTTGATCAATCAATTGCTTCGCGAACGTGACGGCAGGAATGCGGCGGTAGTTGTACCAGACTGTGTTCGCGACACCGGCCTTCTCGACCGCCCGACACATCTCTTCCCCTTCGGCCACGTTCATGGCGAGCGGCTTTTCGCAGAGAATCATTTTCCCGTTGGCAGCGGCTGCGAGGCAAATTTCCTTGTGCAAGTTGTTCGGCACGCAGACGTCAATCGCGTCGATGTCTTTCCGTTCGACGAGCTTTCGCCAGTCAGTCTCGGTCGATTCATAGCCCCAGGTCGCAGCAAACTTCTTGATCGCCTCTTCGTTGCGAGCACAGGCCGCTTTCAGAACCGGTTGATATTCCAGATCAAAAAAATTGGGAACTCGTCGGTATCCGTTGGAGTGGGCTCGGCCCATGAAGCCGTAGCCGATCATGCCGATGTTCAGCGACTTAGCCATGTGATCTGAATCCTGAATTCTGGAGTGAGTGAATCATGTTGCTCAGCCCGGACGGGCGTTGATTTCGAGGCGGAATTGAAATCTCAAAGCGTTCGCGGAGCAATGGTCGCGCTCGGTTGTTTTCTGCGGTTTAACGAGGTGATTGAAGCAGGTTGGTCGAGGACGTAGGACGGGCACTCTTGCCCGTCAGATTTCATGAGGAAATGACGGACAGGAGTGCCCGTCCCACATTTTTTAACACGCTGTTAGACGGCGACAGCGGCAGGCATTATGTTCCCGCCGCCGTTGATGACGAAGACTTGTTTGATTGAGGAAGCCCATGAAGTTTCAGACTCTCGGAATGAAGCCGAGCTTTGGTTTTGGTGATCGAATCGGCTCCGCCACACCGGGCCATATTGCCGCGATGCTGCGAGTTCCCTGCGGGATTGAGCCGATCTTTCCGCAGCAGTCGATTCGCGAAATGACGCGGACTCAACGCAGCCCGCAGCAAGTGATCGACGACGCAGTCAGTGGCATGTCGTCCGCCGGTTGGACCGGCATCAGTGGCGCAGACGCCGATCATCTGAAGACTCCCGAAGACGTTGATCGCACAGCGGCTGTCGGGTTCACGTTCTTCACGATCGATCCGTCTGGAGCAGTCGATCCGCAAGCGGATTCTTACGACGAAGCGACGTTGCGCGAGCAAGCGAAGTTCATCGAAGCGGACGTGAGTTGGGTGCCACGTTATGTCGGTCGGCGAGTTTCGCTTTCGACGGGTACGGTGATCGACTTTACCGAGCGAGCTTGCTTGCAAGCGGCCGTCAAATACGGTCGAGCGATCAATCAAGCGGTGACGTTGTCGGATTACATTCGCGACGTGCAGACGAAAGCGGGACGCGAGTTTGAGATCGAGTTGAGCGTCGATGAAACCGACAACCCAACAACGCTCGCCGAGCACTACATCATCGCGGACCAATGTCTGTCACGTGGAATGAAGCTCGTTAGCCTCGCACCGCGGTTCGTCGGCGACTTTGAAAAGGGGGTCGATTTCAAGGGCGATCTCGCGTTGCTCGACCGATCGTTGCACGATCACGCGGCGATCGCGGGGATGCTCGGTCCTTACAAGATCAGCTTGCATTCGGGCTCGGATAAACTGTCGATGTACGCAGCGTTGTCGCGCGCGACGAAAGGCCGCTTTCATGTGAAGACGGCTGGAACGAGTTACCTCGAAGCACTGCGAGTAGTCGCGCGGCATGACGAGCGGTTGTTTCGCGAGATCATCTCGTTCGCACGCGGTCGGTACGACACAGACAAAGCAACGTATCACGTCTCGGCCACACTGAGCGGTGTACCCGCCCCCGAACAACTGGGCTCGGCACGCGAACTGGAGCAGACCTATTTGGAAATGTGGTGCGATGTCCCCACCGGCAAGGGTTTCACTGCCCCAGGACGCCAGATTCTGCATTGCACATTTGGGTCAACGCTGACGCATCCGGAACTCGGCCAAGCGGTGCGCGGCGTTTTGGACTCACATTCTGACACCTACACCGAAGTCCTGGCCGAACATTTCGCGCGACATTTGGAAGCGCTGAAAGCCGGTATGTAGCTTGGCTCTCCAGAGCCGAGCACGCTTTTGAATTCTGCCCGGTCCTGGAGAGCCGGGCTACCGGAAAGACCATCATGCTGAAGCACACGTTGTTGCACCCGGAAATTACGGCGATCCTTGCGCGAGCGGGACATCATTCGAAGGTGTTGATTGCGGACGGGAATTATCCGGCGTCGAACACGCTGGGGCCG